>JAICEJ010000026.1 GCA_025924215.1 Candidatus Binatia bacterium | reverse complement strand
TTCTGGAACGAGTCCCGGATTTACAAATTTACATTGCTGATGAACAGCCGATGTCATCGCTGGCAGCGTCCATTGCGCTTTTAAGCGAGCGCCAATTTACCGATCACCGGGCAGTTCGGTTGGAAGATTTAACGCCGGTTTACTTGCGTCGACCGGAATGCGAATCACGAATGAAGCTGACCTTAAGTAGTTGAAATCTACGCGTAAGTTACGTTGACAAGAATATGACCGTACGGTAGATTGAGGCGCGCAAAAAACTTCATAAGATTAAAGGAGGCTCGTATATGGAGGATAGCGAAAAGACGGCGATTGCTTCTCTTTTAGATCGTGATCCCGAGCTCAAGCAATATTATGAAGAGCATCAAGAGCTGGAGAAAAAGCTCGATCAATTCCAGCATAAACTTCATCTTTCTCCTGACGAGGAAGTCGAGAAGAAACGGCTGCAGAAAATGAAACTGGCGGGTAAGGATAAGATTATGGAGATCCTCGGTCGTTACCGCCAAAGCACTGTTTAGTTGCAAAGGAAGCAAGATGAAAATTACCGGGGCCGAGATATTCTGTGAATCATTAAGACGCGAGGGCGTCAAAACCGTTTTTGGGTTGCCCGGTGGAGTGGTGTTGAAGATCTTTGATGTCCTGTGCCAGCAAAAAGATATCGAGCTGGTACTGACGCGGCATGAACAAGGCGCCGCCCATATGGCAGAGGGGTATGCCAAAGCAACCGGAAGGGCTGGAGTCGTTTTGGTGACTTCAGGGCCTGGTATGACAAACATCGTCACCGGGCTTGCCGATGCCTACATGGATTCGGTTCCTCTGGTTGCCTTCACGGGTCAGGTCTCGACGGACCTGATCGGCAATGATGCATTCCAAGAAGCCGACAACGTGGGTATCAGCCGTCCGTGCACCAAGCACAATGTGCTGGTCAAGGATGTCCGTGATCTAGCGCAGATCATCAAAGAGGCATTTTATATTGCGACGAGCGGCCGACCGGGACCTGTTTTAGTCGATATTCCAAAGGATGTGAGTACAGCCAGAGCAGAATTCAAATACCCGGAAAAAATCAGCTTGCGCGGCTACAACCCTGTAATCGGAGGTAGCAAGCAACACATTCGTCAAGCTGCTGAAGAGATCATGAAGGCGAAAAAGCCCATGATCTACGTTGGCGGCGGTGCTATTTTTTCCAATGCTGCGGATGAAATCCGTGAGTTGGCCGAAATCACACAAATTCCTGTGACCATGACTTTGATGGGTTTGGGTAGTTTCCCGGGCACCCATCCGCTATCCCTCGGCATGTTGGGAATGCACGGTGGTTACTGGACCAACATGGCGATGCATCATGCTGATTTGTTAATTGCCGTCGGCGCGCGTTTTGACGATCGTGTGACCGGTAAGCTTTCTGAATTTTGTCCCGAGGCACGGGTCGTTCACATCGACATAGACCCAACCTCGATAAAAAAGACTTTCCACGCCCATATCCCGATCGTCGGCGATGTGAAAGCTGTTCTGCGGCAGATGAACGTCATGCTGCGGTCGATGGACGGTAATCCCGCCAAGATCAGAGCGTCTCGGGCACCCTGGTTGAAGCAGGTCGAAGAATGGCGAACGGCGCATCCGTTGTCATACAAGCAAGATGACAAGATCATCAAACCACAGTTTGTCATCGACAGGCTCTTCGAATTGACCAAACATGAAGCGATCGTCGCCACCGATGTCGGCCAGCACCAGATGTTTGCCGCGCAATACTTCAAGGGCACCAAGCCGAGAACATGGCTCACCTCAGGCGGTCTGGGCACAATGGGTTTTGGCTTCCCGGCGGCGATTGGCGCGCAAAAAGCTTTCCCGAATCGAATGGTGCTTTGCATCACCAGTGAAGGTAGCTTCCAAATGAATCTACAGGAACTGGTCACATGCGCGGAGCAAAAGCTGGCTGTCAAAATCGTCCTGCTCAACAACGGAGTGCATGGGATGGTTCGGCAATGGCAGGATCTCTTCTATGAAGGACGGTACTCGGCGAGTCTTTTGGGGAAGATGCCTGATTTTGTGAAACTAGCGGATGCTTACGGGATCAAGGGGCTGCGCGCGCTGAAGCCGAGCGATGTCGAGCCCGTGCTAAAAGACGGCTTGAAGCATAGAGGCCCGGTGCTGATGGATATCCATACCGATCCTTATGAGAACTGTTATCCAATGATTCCTGCGGGCGGCGCCCAACACGAAATGATGCTTGAGGACCCACCGGAGCTGAATCGAGGCAAGAAGGGTGGAACACAAAAGAGAAAGGTGGATGAGGGCGACGGAGTTCTTCCTGCCTGATTTTTCAGCGAATGGAACATATCATATCGGTTCTCGTCGAAAACAAATTTGGCGTTTTGGCAAGAGTAGCAGGATTGTTCAGCGCGCGCGGGTATAACATCGAAAGCCTATCGGTCGCTGCCACTTTAGACCCGACCACCTCTCGCATAACCATCGTTACTATCGGTGACGATCGGATTATCGAGCAGATCATGAAGCAGTTAAACAAGGTAGTGGAAGTCTTGGAAGTGGTGGATCTCACCGAAACTGATTTTCTTGATCGGGAGACGGCTCTTATCAAAGTTCACACAAAACCCGAACACCGAGAAGAAGCCGTACGGATCGCAGACATCTTTCGGGCCAAAATTGTCGATTCGTCACTAACCACATACACAATCGAGATCACCGGTGATGTCGACAAGGTTGAAGCTCTGATCAATATGCTGAAGCCATTAGGAATAAAAGAGCTTATTCGCACGGGCAGGATCGGCATTGCACGAGAGACCACACGGACCGCGTCGCCTCGTCGCGAGCCGGCTTTGCTCAAATCTTGACGTGTGGTCAGGTTCTGTGTTTCCTAAAAAGCCCTTAGTGGGCGCCGGCTAGAAACCTCGCACGATTCAGATAACGCTTTACATCATTCGTTTCGGTGGCGACATACATCTGGTAGTTAAGTTAAGTCAGCTCCAATTTGACATGATCGTCTGTTCTCGCCATATTGGAACTTCGCTCTAGAAGGGGAACTTAATGCAAGTCTATTATGATCGCGATGCCGACCTGAAGCACTTGTCGGGGAAAAAGGTAGCTGTTTTGGGATACGGCAGCCAAGGCCATGCTCATGCAAACAATCTGCGCGATTCCGGTGTGGATGTTGTTGTCGGTTTGAGACGCGACAGTAGTTCCTGGGAGAAAGCCGAGAAGGCCGGTCTGAAGGTCTTAGAAACCGCAGAGGCCGCTAAAGTCGGCGACATCATCATGATCTTACTCCCCGACGAGCTGCAAGGGGATGCCTACGAAAAAGAAATCAAGCCGGGTCTAAAGAACGGAAATTATCTCGCCTTCGGCCACGGCTTCAATATCCACTTCAAACGCGTCGTACCACCTGAAGGGTGTAATGTTTTTATGGTCGCGCCCAAGGGGCCCGGTCATCTAGTGCGTAGCGAGTTCGAGAAGGGACGCGGGGTGCCGTGCTTGCTTGCGGTTCATCAGGATCCGACTGGCGACACCACCCAAGTGGGACTCGCTTATGCCAGCGCTCTCGGCGGAGCCCGCGCAGCTGTCATTCAGACCACGTTTAAAGATGAAACAGAAACGGATCTTTTTGGCGAGCAAGCGGTCCTCTGCGGCGGGTTGACAGCGCTGATTCAAGCGGGCTACGAGACGCTTGTGCACGCCGGATATCCACCGGAGATGGCTTATTTCGAATGTGTTCACGAAGTTAAGCTAATCGTCGATTTGATTTATGAAGGGGGCATGACCAACATGCGCTATTCAATCAGTAATACGGCTGAGTATGGCGATCTGACCCGTGGAAAACGAGTGATCGGCCCCGAGGTCGCGCAGGCTATGAAAAAAATTCTCGGTGACATTCAGTCAGGCAGCTTCGCCGAGGAATGGATCAACGAGTACAAGTGTGGTATGCCGCACTTTTCGGAGCTACGCAAAGAAGCAGGAAATCATCCGCTCGAGAAAGTGGGCGCGAATCTGAGATCCATGATGCCGTGGTTGGCGCAGAATCGATTGGTCGATAAAAGCAAGAACTGAGCGTTATTATTGTCGCATTCAGTCACCGTCGGGCGCGCCGTTTTTAGATCATTTTGCATGAGCGTTGCCAAAGAAGGTTATCCAATTATTCTGTTCACCGCGTCTTTAAGCGCTGCGGCATGGGCGATTGGCTGGTCAGGGCTTGGGGGTGTTTTAGGTATTCTCGCGCTCGGAGTGCTGGCTTTTTTCCGGGATCCCGAACGCTGTCCCCCGGATGGAGAGGGCTTGATTGTCGCACCGGCAGACGGGAAAGTCGTCAGCATCACTAAAGTTACCCAGGGCCCGCTAATGAAAAAAGCCGACGCTCGTGTTAGTATTTTCTTGTCGCCTCTGGATGTCCATATCAATCGTTCGCCCATCGGCGGCAAAGTTGAAGATGTGAAGCATACGCCGGGCAAGTTTATCGCAGCTTATAAAGACGATGCTTCAAAGAGAAATGAACAGAATAGCGTAAGACTAGTCGATGAGCGCAGTCGAGAAGTCGAGGTTGTGCAGGTTGCCGGAGTTGTGGCTCGGCGGATTATATGCCGCGCGCGAAAAAGCGATCTCCTGAGCAGGGGCGCTAAATTCGGCCTGATTATGTTTGGGTCTCGAACCGATCTCTACTTACCGGCCAGCATTCGCATTGAAGTTTTGGAAGGGCAGAGGGTGAAAGGCGGAGAAACAATCGTAGGACGATTCGTATGAATGGAATTAATTCTCCAGAGCCGCAGCCGAATCCTCAGGCAAAGGTGCGCCTGTTGCATCGAAAAACACGGCCGCGTGTTCCGCTGCGGCAACGAATGCCTGCGGAAAAACTTAAAAAAGGGGTATTTTTAATCCCTAGCCTGTTCACTGCCGGCAACATTATGTGCGGCTTTTTTTCCATCGTATCCACGTTTAATGGAGAATACGTTCAGGCGGTGTTCTTTATCATCCTGGCCAATGTACTCGACGGTGTGGATGGCTACGCGGCGCGCCTGACCAATACCACCAGCCAATTTGGCGTAGAGCTCGATTCTCTTGCGGATGTCGTTTCCTTCGGCGTAGCGCCAGCGATCCTGGTTTATTTCTGGGCCCTTGTTCCTTGGGGAAACTGGGGATGGTTGGCAGCTTGCACCTACGTCGTTTGCGGCGCATTGCGGTTGGCTCGTTACAACGTGCAAGCCAAAAGCGCGGCCAAGGGTCATTTTGTCGGGTTACCGATTCCAGCCGCCGCCGAAATGGTCGCAGCGACAGTTCTCATTTACTACTACATGGGAGGCGAAGGCGCGGCCAACAAGCATCTGACGCTGCTGTTGGTTATTTATGGTCTGGCTCTATTGATGGTTAGCGGTTTTCATTATTTCAGTGTGAAGAGCACCGATTTGCGCAAGCGTCTGCCGATCTCGGCCTTGGTTCTTGGTTTGATTTTGATTAAACTCGCTGTTCTGGCGCCGCAAGTTATGTTTTTTACGAGTTTCCTGTTGTACACATTATCCGGTCCCCTCTTATGGTGCTGGACGCTGTTACGGCGTCAACGGGGGAAAAGAGGAGAGACAGCGAAAGCAGTACCGTAAACCGCCCTCTCTTCTGACACGCAAAGGATACTCCCGTTGGCATTGCCGCGGGAGTTTTTGTTTCTGGACAGTGTTGGCCGCAAACTCAGGAGGAGCCATGTCAGACGGCATGCATAGTAGTCACGTCCGAATTTTCGACACCACATTGCGAGACGGCGAGCAGTCGCCCGGCGCCAGCATGACCGTTGAACAGAAAGTGGTCATCGCGCGCCAGTTGGAAAAGCTCGGCGTCGATGTAATCGAGGCGGGGTTTGCCGCCTCATCAGACGGCGATTTCGAATCCGTAAGACGGGTCTGTAAAGAGGTGAAACGGCCGCGTGTGCTCAGCCTGGCGCGTTCTCAAGAAGGAGATATCGAGCGCGCGCTCAAAGCGGTCGAGCATGCGGTCAATCCCGGCATTCATATATTTATCGCTACTTCGGATATTCATCTGGAGCACAAGCTTCGAATGTCGCGCGAGCAGGTTTTGGAAGCCGCTGTCAAAGCAGTTAGCTTTGCGAAGAAACATATCGATTATATAGAATTCTCGGCGGAAGACGCATCGCGCAGCGCAGTGGAGTTCATGATCCAGGTATTCAAAGAAGTGATTCGCGCCGGAGCCAATACCATCAACGTTCCGGACACCACCGGATACGCAATTCCTTCAGAATTTGGCGCGCTCATGAGCAACTTGATTGAACGAACCGCTGGCGCAGACCGGGTGATTTGGAGCGCTCACTGTCATAACGACCTCGGACTCGCCGTGGCGAACTCGTTGGCGGCCGTGCACAATGGCGCCAGACAGATCGAATGCACGATTAATGGCATCGGCGAACGGGCCGGCAATACCTCTCTGGAAGAGGTCGTGATGGCGCTGCGCACGAGAAAGAACTACCTCGATCTCGATACCGATGTAATCACCGAGCAGCTTTATCCGACATCACGCTTGGTATCACAGGTCACCGGAATTCCGATTCCGATCAACAAACCGATTGTCGGTGAAAACGCGTTTGCGCACGAGGCTGGTATTCATCAGGATGGGGTACTCAAGCACAAGCAAACCTACGAAATCATGACCCCCGAGTCCGTAGGCATCAGCGGAAATCGCCTGGTCATGGGCAAACATTCCGGTCGACACGCTTTCGATGAGCGGTTAAAGCATCTCGGTTTCAATCTCAGCAAGGAGGACATGAACCGCGCCTTCCTCCGTTTCAAAGAACTGGCAGACAAGAAAAAAAACGTCTATGACGAAGACATTGAGGCGATCGTTGCCGAAGAGATTCTCAGGGTTCCGGGACAACCGGACTCTTATGAGCTGTTGTATCTGAGCGTCAATTCCAGTTCCGACGGCATTCCCTCTGCCACGGTGAAAATGCGGGTCGATGGCCAGGAGCGGATGGATCACGCTTCCGGAGACGGCGCCGTCGATGCGTGCTATAAAGTCATCACCAAGATAACCGGCTCTGAGGCGCAACTGGTTCGATATACGGTGAACTCAATTACCGGCGGAGCCGATGCTCAGGGCGAGGTCTCCTGTCAAATTCAAGACGGCGGCATTCGAGTATCGGGACAGGGCTCTCATACCGACATCATCATGGCCAGCGCGGCGGCTTACATCAATGCGCTGAACAAGCTACAGGGACGGAAACAGTATCGACAACTGATTGAGAGAGAGGGCCCATGAATTACAAGATCACAGTTTTGCCGGGCGATGGCATCGGCCCTGAGGTGATGAAACAGGGCACCGAGGTGCTTCAACAAGTCGCGCAGCTTTATGGTTTCGGCGTCGATTTGCAGGAAGGGATAGTCGGCGGCGCGTCGATCGATGCTCATGGCCAACCTCTGACCGATGGTGTCTTAAACTTCTGCAAGCAAAGCAATGCCGTGCTTCTCGGCGCCATGGGCGGACCTAAATGGGACGGACTCGATTATTCGATTCGCCCGGAGCGGGCGCTACTTGCCCTGCGGCAGGAACTTGGATTGTTTGCCAATCTTCGGCCGGTGAAATTATTTTCTGCTCTGACTGCGGCATCGACGTTGAAGCAAGAGGTGGTCGAAGGAACTGACCTGCTCGTCGTTCGCGAATTGACCGGGGGAATTTACTTCGGGCAGCCCAAAGGTGTGACGAAACTACCCGACGGAACCGAGCGTGGAGTCAATACCGAGGTCTACACGACTCCTGAAATCGAGCGTATCGCTCACGTGGCGTTTCAGGCCGCCTTAAAGCGACGTAAGAAAGTTACGTCGGTCGACAAGGCCAACGTGTTAGAGGCTACCGAATTATGGCGCAAAGTGGTTACCCGAGTGCATGCGGACGAGGGCTATGCGGCCATTCAATTGGAGCATATGCTGGTCGACAACTGCGCCATGCAACTGATCCGCAATCCCAGGCAATTTGACGTGGTCGTGACTACGAACATGTTCGGAGACATATTGAGCGATGAAGCCGCCATGCTGACAGGGTCCATCGGCATGCTGCCTTCAGCCAGCGTCGGCGGGAAAGTCGGCATGTACGAGCCGGTTCATGGCAGCGCCCCCGATATTACCGGCCAAGATAAGGCTAATCCTCTTGCAACCATTCTCAGTGTGGCAATGATGCTGCGTCATTCTCTTGAGCAGAGCGCGGCAGCGGATCGCATAGAAAAAGCCGTGGAGGATGTTTTGAATGGAGGATACCGAACCGCGGATATTCAACAGAAAGACTGCCGGCTTGTCGGGTGCAAAGAGATAGGCCAGCTGGTTCGGGACAGGATCGGCGCGGTGAAGGGTTAAGCGAAGGTGAAAAAACCAAAGTATAATGTCGCAATCGTTGGCGCCACCGGAGCCGTTGGTGAACAGATGCGTGAGGTGTTGGAGGAACGGAAATTTCCGGTGGGCGAAATGCGCCTGCTCGCGTCTGAACGGTCCGCCGGACAGTTTCTTGAGTTTGACGGTCGCCAGCACCCGGTCGGTGTTTTGAACGAGAACTCGTTTGAAAATACCGACATTGCGTTGTTTTCTGCCGGGGGCGCTGTCAGCGCAAAATACGCTCCTCTGGCGGTTTCTGCCGGCGCTGTCGTAGTTGACAATACCGCCTGTTTTCGCATGGCGCCGGACATCCCACTAGTGGTCCCGGAAGTAAATGCGAGCGCTATCAGTGATTACAAGAAGCGCCGGATTATCGCTAATCCTAACTGCTCCACTATCCAGATGGTGGTGGCTCTTAAACCGATTCACGATGCCGCGCGAATTAAGCGCGTGGTGGTTTCCACCTATCAATCGGTGTCGGGCGCAGGCAGGCAAGCGATGGAGGAATTAAGTCAGCAGGTTGCGGCTCTGTATAACAGCAAGGACGTCGAGAAGAAAAAATTTCCGCACCAGATTGCGTTTAATTGTATACCTCATATCGATGTTTTCATGGAGGATGGGTACACTAAAGAAGAATGGAAGATGATTCATGAGACACGGAAGATCCTGGGGGAGCCATCGCTAGCAATAACGGCCACTACCGTGCGCGTCCCAGTTTTTTTCAGCCACTCGGAGTCGGTGAACGTGGAGACCGAGAAAAAGCTCACCGCTGCGGAAGTGAAATCGCTGCTCCGTCAAGCGCCCGGTATTATCGTCGCTGATGCGCCGGAGAATAATCTCTACCCGCTGGCACTCGATGCCACGGGCAAAGATGCCACCTACGTAGGCCGCATACGCGAAGACCAGTCGGTCCAAAATGGCATCAATCTTTGGGTGGTGGCCGATAACCTGCGCAAAGGCGCAGCACTTAATGCGGTTCAGATCGCCGAAATCTTGATTCGCGACTATCTCTGATCATTGGCAATGGCCCGCCAGTCACGATTTCCTTCGTGCTCTCAGTGAACGTCAAGCTTACCGTCGAGTACGACGGCACCGATTATTGCGGCTGGCAAATTCAGGCGACCGGCAAAACAGTTCAAGGCGTGTTGGAAAAAGCCGTTTCCACCTTAGTGGGACGGCCGACACGTATCATTGGTTCGGGCCGAACCGACGCGGGTGTTCATGCCCTTGGACAAGTAGCCAACTTCATATCCGATAAGGAACTCCGACCCTACCGCGTGCAACGCGCGCTCAATGCGCTGACGCCTGAAGATGTCACGATTAAGACTGTTGAAATCATGCCGGATTCCTTCGATGCCCGGCGCCAGGGGCGCAGCCGTATTTATGAATACCGGATATTGAATCGATCGAGCCCTTCACCGTTCCATCTGAGATACGCCTGGCATGTGCACGAGCCTCTAGAAACAGCTACAATGCGCCTGGCGATCACTTGCCTCAATGGAGAGCACGATTTTTCTTCCTTCCGTGGCGCTGGGTGCGATGCCGCCCATCCTGTAAGGACGATCTATGCAAGTTCCATAAACCGAAGCGGCGACTTGATTGTTTTTACCATCGAGGCGACAGCTTTTCTTCGTCACATGGTGCGCAATCTCGTTGGCACGTTAGTGGAAGTCGGCCGACAGCAGCGTTCACCTCAATCCTTTGCCGCACTTCTCGATGCGCGCGACCGTACTCAGGCCGGCATGAAAGCTCCGGCGCAGGGTTTGTTCCTGATGGAAGTGAAATACTAGAAACCGTGCCCAAGCCGTTGCGCTTGAGGGGGGATAGAGCTGCACGCCCAATGGTATGCCTCGATTCAGTGTATTGCCTTGCAGTTGCCAGCTTTCGTTGACTCTATCGTTAACTTCCATATACGTTAGCCCGAGATGAGTGAACTCTGCGCGCGATTAGGGAGGATGACAAATCATGATGCCGGCACATAACAACTTCTACGATCTTTACTCAAAGGCCAAGAAGATCAAAATTAAATGGCCAAACAATGCGCGGATGGCGATTGCGTTGGCCGGTAATTTGGAAGCCTGGACCGAAACGCCCAGTGCGAAATACCGGCGGACGCGGCATGTCGGCGGGTCGAATCCGATCAAGGAAGAAGATGTCAAGTCACAGTATGATTGTCGTACCGCCAGTGAAAACGATTACGGCGGCCGCACCGGAGTCTGGCGCATCCTGCGCATCTTGGATAAACACGGCGTGAAAGCATCTTTCAACACAAATGCGCTCTGCATCCACAGATATCCCGAGGCGGTAAAGGCGGTCCACGCCCGAGGACATGAGATTGTTGGTCACTCGTATGCCGAGGATGTTCAATTGATCCACCTTACAGAAGAAGAGGAGCGCGAGGAAATACGGACCTGCGCCAAGTTGTTTCAGGACTTTGTCGGCCAAAAACCCACTGGTTGGCTGACTTCAGGCATGCGCCATACGGAGCGAACCCTGGGCATTCTTGCCGACGAAGGTTTTCTCTGGCATGGGGATGCCGTTAATGACGACAATCCTTATCCGGTCGATATTAACGGTAAGACGTTGATCGTGGTGCCCTACAAGAACGCGATTAGCGGACTCAACGATACCGGCATGTATCGGCGAGGCATCACTGCCCGTGATGTCTTTAATTCTTTCAAGGATGAATTCGATATCCTTTATGAAGAGTCCGATGGCGATCCCAAGATGCTGACCCTGGCGATGCATTGTCAGATGGCATTTCCGGCGACTGGCAAGGTCTACGACGAGGCGATTCAATACGCTAGGTCCCACGCCGACGTTTGGTTCGCCAAACGCAATGAAATCGCCGAGTGGGTAAAGAAAAATTGCCTTTAGGTCCGTTTTGTCGCGTTTGACCGCATCGGCTTTAACGCCCGGATCATCGCTCAGTCGTAAGACCAAGAAGTGCTTATCTTTTCACTGGATTAGTCCTCTTGAACTCGCAGATATCGGCAGATAATATCCTGCGAAGGAGATTTACGAATGAGCGGTAGAACGCTGTACGAGAAGATTTGGGATTCTCATTCCGTTGGGGTTCTTCCCACTGGCCAGACGCAGCTTTTCATTGGGCTTCATTTGATCCACGAGATTACCACGGCACCAGCGTTCGATATGTTACGGGAAAAGGGCATGGACGTGGCGTTTCCAGAGCGAACTTTCGCGACGGTGGATCATATTGTTCCGACCGATGTTCGTAGCCGGCCCTTTCTCGATCGTGAAGCTGAAGAACTGACACAAGCCCTTGAAAAGAATGTCAAGCAGTTCGGTGTGGAATTCTTTGGATTGGATAGCGCCAGTCAAGGAATTGTCCATGTCATCGGGCCGCAGCTCGGCTTGACTCAACCGGGAATGACTTTGGCGTGCGGCGATAGCCACACCAGCACCCACGGAGCGTTCGGCACTCTGGCATTTGGAATCGGCACCAGCCAGGTGCGCGACGTCTTGGCAACACAGACCTTGGCGATGGAAAAGCTCAAGGTGCGCCGCATCAATATCGATGGCGGGCTCGGTACCGGTGTTTATGCCAAAGATGTAATTCTCAATATCATCCGGCGGCTCGGCGTCGCCGGCGGTAAAGGTTTCGCGTACGAGTATGGCGGTTCCGTCATCGACTCAATGAACATGGAAGAGCGCATGACCGTCTGCAATATGAGTATCGAAGGCGGGGCGTTGGTCGGTTACGTCAACCCGGACACAACTACATTTGAGTATCTCAAAGGCAGGCCCTATGCGCCGGATGGCGCTGCATTCGATCGCGCAGTAGCCTATTGGAAGTCGATCTCGTCCGATGCGCAGGCCAAATACGACGATGTCGTCAACTTTGTGGGAAAAGATATCGAACCGACCGTGACTTGGGGAATCAATCCCGGACAAGCCGTCGGCATCACCGAGAAGCTTCCGAAACCGGATGAATACTCCGATCCTGCCGGCGCGACAAAAGCTTACGAGCATATGGGATGGCAACCCGGCGCGCCGATTCTAGGCACGCCGATTGACGTGGCGTTCATCGGTTCGTGCACTAATGGCCGGCTCGCGGATCTGCGGGCGGCGGCTAAAATCGCAAAGGGAAGAAAGGTTCGATCCGGAATCCGGGCGCTGGTGGTTCCCGGTTCGGCCGAGGTCAAGAAACTCGCCGAGAAGGAGGGGCTGCACGAGATATTCACGGAGGCGGGCTTTGAATGGCGCGAGGCTGGATGTTCCATGTGCTTGGCTATGAATCCCGATAAGCTCCACGGCAAAGAAGTCTCGGCGTCTTCATCGAATCGTAATTTCATCGGCCGTCAAGGTAGCCCGCAGGGAAGAACTCTACTGATGAGCCCAGCCATGGTCGCAGCTGCCGCGCTAAGCGGTAAGGTCGTAGACGTGCGGGATTATTACTAAGAGGGCACCATGAGCGAAATCGTGAAAATCACCAACGTAGAAGGCAGGGCGGTGCCGATCCGCGGCAACGATATCGATACCGATCGAATCATTCCGGCGCGTTATCTGAAAGAAGTTACCTTTGCGCGCATGGGTGAATATCCATTCTTCGACGAACGCTTTGATGCGTTAGGCAATTTGAAGCCTCACCCGCTCAATGATCCCAAATACAAAGGGGCGTCTTTGCTTTTCGTTAATAAAAACTTTGGTTGCGGCTCATCGCGCGAACATGCGCCACAGGCCCTGTATCGATGGGGAATCAATGCCATCGTCGGCGAATCGTTTGCGGCTATTTTTGCCGGCAACTGCACGATAATGGGGGTGCCGACGGTAACGGTTAGTCCCGTGGATATTGAAAAATTGATGCGAGCCGTCGAGAACGATCCAAGAACTACGTTTAGCTTGGATATCCAAGCAAAGACTATCTCGTTTGGCGAGCACAAAATCTGGGTTGATTTGCCGGATACCTACCGCAGCGCACTGACCAGCGGATCCTGGGATTCCACAGCGATGCTTCGAGCCAATTTGAGCGAGGTAAAGAAAACCGCAACGAAGCTTCCGTACATGAACAAGTTTGCCGGTTAATCATATCGATCGTCCAAGCTTCATGTATTTGGGATCGCATTGAGCGCCACCGCATAATTTCCGCCGCCGTGCATCCGACTGGGCAGGTCAAGAATTTTTACCTCGCAATCTTCTGAAGCAGTTACGAGATTAAGTAGGAGGACGACATGGCTGATAAATGGGACGAACGGAAGAAGGCGCAAGAAGACGAGTATTTTGTAAAAAGAGAGCGGGAGCTTCTCGCGAAACTCAAGGCAAAACAGGAGGCTGAGGGTAAAGCGGCTGGCAAAAACGTTGCGCACATGACGTGCCCCAAGTGCGGGCAACCGCTAAAGGCCAGGAGCTTCCAAAAGATCGAGATCGACCAATGCACCGGATGTAATGGCATTTGGCTGGATCCCGGTGAAATAGAACAGGTCGCGGGAAAGGAAAATGATAGCTGGCTCGGCAGATTTTGGCAGAAGAACGGTTAACCATTGTGGCGCTCCGTTGATAGTTGGTCAGGTACGGGGATATCGAGCAAACATCCTGAAGAGGCAGCAATGAACAAAAATACCCGGATTAATTCTATAGCTCTCGCGCTTCTGTTAATCGCGACAGCGGTCTTCAACCTTGGTGTAGCGCAATCGCAGGAAGGCAAAATTGTTCCCTACGTTCCGACGCCGCAGGAGGTAGTCGATCGGATGCTCGAGTTGGCCCAGGTTAAAAAGGGCGATGTGGTGTATGATCTCGGGTCCGGCGATGGGAGAATCGTCGTCACTGCCGCAAAGAGGTATGGTGTCAGAGCGATCGGTTTCGAGATCGATCCGGAACGAATTAAGGAGTCCACAGAAAATATCAAGAAGGCCGGGGTTGGACATTTGGTGGAAATTCGCCAACAAGACATCAGAACTGTCGACCTAGCACCAGCCTCGGTGTTGACGATGTATCTATTGCCCGAGGTTAATCTCTTGATCCGGCCAAACATTTGGAAGCAAATGAAACCTGGTTCCCGGATTGTCTCTCACGATTTCGATATGGGCGACTGGAAACCGCTCAAAACGGAGAATATGAAAGATTCTTCGAACTGGGATCACACCCTTTACCTGTGGCATGTCCCGGACGCGCAAAAGCGACCAGGGCGATAGCTGATCTACGGACAATTGCGAACGGCGGATCGATGTCCCTCTTGTGTTCTGCTTATGAACTTGCACACGGATTATTGCTCCAGCCGAATGGCCTTGGATGGTCTACTACAGGAAATCATCAACGAAACGGTTAAAACTCACATTAAGCGATATGATCTGACCAACCCCGCGACTTAACTCTAGCGGCAGGTCGTCCGTGCGCCGGCCGCGAGCTGCATCTTTTAATCAAACGATTGGTGCAGGTCGGCTTTGATGGGGTTCAAATATTCTGCAATAGGTGACCTCCGTGAAAGTAAAATACGCTGTACTTACGGCGATTGCAGCGGCCTTTTTGCTCTGCCCTGTCGTTGGGGCAGCGCAGATCAAAATAGGGGTTGCCGCCGCCTTGACCGGCAACGCTGCGCAATATGGTGTGCCGATCCGGAAAGGCTTTGAGTTGGCCGTTCGAGAAATCAATGGCAGCGGCGGCGTCGGTGGGACCCGATTGGAATTGGTCATTGAAGATGAGCAGGGCAAAAAGGAAGAGGCTATCAATAGTTTTAGGAAGCTGATCTTTCAGGACAAAGTGCTGATGTTGTTTGGGCCGACGCTGTCTAATTCAGCGCAGGCATCGGACCCGGTTGCGCAAGCGGCTAAAACGGTCGTTTTCGGGACTTCGAATACCGCTGACGGAATCACTTCGATTGGCGATTATGTGTTTCGTAATTCGGTTACTGAGCGGGATATTTTGCCAGTTACGCTTCAAAGCGCTGCGCAGAAGACCGGATTAAAAAGAGTCGCAGTGCTCTACGGTAATGACGATATCTTTACCAAGAGCGGTTATGATAACTTCAAGAAAGCTCTGCAGGACTTAAAGATCCCGGTTACCGCAACGGAGACTTTCGCAAAAGGTGATGTCGGTTTTAAGCCGCAATTGACCAATATCAAAGCCGGCAATCCTGACGCGATTGTACTTTCGGCTTTGGTCGCTGAAGGCGCCCCGATCATGGTACAGGCGCGGCAATTGGGCATTGACCTGCCCTTCATCGGCGGCAATGGGATGAACTCTCCGAGAATATTTGAGCTTGCTAAAAACAGCTCTGACAATTTGTGGGTTGGCAGCCCCTGGTCGGTGGAAAGTCCGACCCCAGAAAACAAGCAGTTTATAGCAGCGTACCAAAAAGCTTATCAGGAGATGCCTGACCAATTTGCCGCCCAGGCGTACGATGCTATGTACATTGCGGCGCAAGCTTTAAAGAAGATTAAATTAATAGGTAAGCTGGAAGCGGATCGCAAAGCAGTGCGCGATGCTCTTCCGGCAACGCAGTGGACCGGCGCCACGGGGCCGTTTAGATTTCGCCAGGTTACCGGTCGCGACGGCAAGCCCGCCGGCTACGACGCGGTACAAACCGCCATTGTCATGATGACCAAAGGCAATCGGTACGTGATCCAAAAATAGACGATGCTCGCGCAGCAGTTCATCAATGCTGTTTCCCTGGGTGGAGTCTATGCGCTATTTGCGCTGGGGTTTACATTGGTGTTCGGCGTATTGGGAGTGGTGAATCTGGCCCATGGCGCCGTATTCATGCTCGGCGCGTATTCTGCTTTGCAAGCAGTCGTGCTTTTAGAGATGCCACTGCCCGCAGCCATCCTGATTGCGATGCTGATTACGGGCGCTATCGGTTGGCTTCTCGACAAGCTGATCTTCGCGCCGTTGCGGGCGCGTCAGGCACCGCACCTGGCGCCAATGATTGCAACCATCGGTTTCGCTATCGCGCTAAATAGCGCCATCGAGGGTTATTTTGGCGCGCAAAACTTGCGCTTTCCGCTTGAGACATTGCCGGTCCAGACGTTGAGCATACCCGGCGCGCAAATCACTTGGCTGGAACTGGAAATAGTTGTCTTGGCCTTTGTCCTCATGGGTGTATTACTCTGGGGACTGCGGCGGACTCGCATTGGTTGCGCAGTGCGTGGCTTGGCGGAATCTCCTAGAGCGGCCGCATTCCTAGGCATCAACGTTGAGGGGCTGTTTCGGCTCACATCGGTGATCGCGGCGCTGCTCGGCGGCGCCGCCGGCGTTCTGATCGCCTTCTACACTAACGCTGTCTTCCCTTCGATGGGCCAGCCCATACTGCATAAGGGAATCGCAGTTGTGATTCTCGGTGGAATGGGCGACATGCGGGGCGCTTTATTGGGCGGTTTTTTTCTTGGATTTGCGGAGGTCTTCTCAGTCGCTTACGTTGGCTCGAGCATGCGTGATGCTGTCGCCTTCGGTCTGCTATTCGCCATTCTGCTGCTTCGGCCTCATGGTCTGTTCGGAACGACCGCCCAGCGTCACGCATAACAACCTTTAAACGATTGATCCCTCTTCCTGAGAGAACCGCAAACACCGGAGCATGGAATGGCTCGATAGCTTTTGGGCAACCTACAATACGCTAGTCCTCTCTATCGGTACTAACGTGCTCCTGGCCCTGTCCATTTATCTGACTCTATCCTGCGGGCTGTTAAGCGTAGCTAACGCGGCATTTATGGCTATCGGGGCCTATAGCTCCGCGCTTCTTACTTTGCACAGCATGACATCATTTTTCCCAGCGTTGGTTCTTGGCTCATTGCTGCCGGCTCTGGTTGCGCTTGTAATCGGGCGTCCGACACTTAAACTCTCGGGTGTTTATTTGGCAATGGCAACTCTGGCGTTTGGTGAAGTCGTGCGGATAGCGATTCTCAATACGGAAGATCTAACAGGCGGCGCCCTTGGGCTCAATGGTATCCCGCAGTTAACAAGTTGGTTTTCTGTAGCAGTTGCCGTCTGCGGTGCCGTTTCCGTTTTGTTGCGAGCTGCGCGGTCGCGGTTAGGTCGCACGATGGCGGCAATTCGGCAAGATGAAGTCGCCACCGAGGTGATCGGGATAAACGTCCGTGCCTATAAATTGTTTGCCTTCGTGAGCGGCGCTGCTCTGGCCGGGTTAGCGGGCGGACTTAATGCCCATTTCACATTCTTTATCAGCCCCAATGAATATGGTTTCGACCGTGGCGTGGAAATTCTTGCGATGGGTGTTCTTGGCGGTACCGGCAGTCCATGGGGCGCCGTACTCGGCGGCGTGTTGATCACGCTTTTGCCGGAACTCTTGCGCGGACTGGGTGACTATAGACCATTGATCAATGGCATCATCTTGATTCTAATCATGTTGTACTCGCCGCGGGGACTTTGGGGTTTGATACTTCTAGCGCGGCGGTCGCCAATTAACCGGCGGTAATGGCACATGTTGAATTTGTCGGGTCTCTCAAAAAGTTTCGGCGGCCTCCAAGTGCTTCAAAACGTCAGCCTGATGATACCGGAGCGGGGAATTGTTGGGTTGATCGGCCCAAATGGAGCCGGGAAGACAACCGTATTCAATCTTATCACAGGCTTACTACTGCCGAATGAGGGGAGGATCGAATTCTTAGGACGTGAGCTAAACGGCATGGCTCCTTATCAGGTCAACCGTTGTGGTGTCGCGCGCACCTTTCAGAATATCCGCATCTTTAAAGAAATGTCTGTCTTGGAGAACGTTCTTGTCGCAATCAGGCCGCAACGCAACCACAGTCCGGCACGTGTGCTTCTCTCGGCTCGCGGTGTGCGTCATTCTAAACAGCGCGAAGAAGAGCTCGCGCGCGAGCTCTTGCGCAAAGTCAGCCTGCTCGAGACGGCTGACCATGCAGCAGGCACGCTTTCTTACGGAGCGCAGCGGCGCCTAGAGATTGCGCGCGCGCTTGCGACCGCGCCCAAGTTGCTGCTCTTGGATGAACCGGCGGCTGGTATGAATCCTGTCGAAAAACAGCAACTGATGAATGAGATTATCAAGCTCGATCAAAGTGGCCTTAGCATATTACTGATTGAGCACGACATGAGCTTTGTCATGGGCATCTGCAAGCAAATCATTGTAATGGATTTCGGTCGGGTGATCGCTGTCGGCAGCCCCGAGCAAATTCGCCAAGACCCGCGGGTTATCGAGGCGTATTTGGGACGGGAAGACGAACCGGATTCGACTTATTCCGAGCGCCCTGCATGAAAGCGCTTCTACGGATTGCCGGTCTCCACGTCCACTACGGCGCAATTGAAGCGGTGAAAGGGATCAATCTAACGCTCCATCAAGGTCGGATAACAACACTGCTAGGAGCCAACGGCGCGGGTAAGTCAACCACGCTATTGACGATATCGGGAGTTTTGAAAGCCAGCGCCGGATCAATCCATTTTGACGACATGGAAGTGCATCGACTCCCGCCGCACCGAATTGTTGCCCATGGGATCGTCCAAGTCCCAGAAGGCCGGGAAATCCTTACCACTCTCACGGTCAGAGAAAATTTGTTACTCGGAGCCTATCGGCGACACAGATACAAAACCGAGATCGCAACTGATCTAGAAAACGTTCTAGGATTGTTTCCGCGACTGAAAGAGAGACTCGATGGTGCTGCAGGCAATCTGTCAGGAGGCGAGCAGCAGATGTTGGCCATTGCTCGCGCGTTGATGGCACGACCGAGATTGCTGCTGTTGGACGAACCCTCTATGGGGTTAGCGCCGCTACTGGTACAAGAAATCTTCAGAACCTTGCGCAAACTGAACGAGCGCGGCTTGACTATCTTTTTGGTCGAACAGAATGTCCGGCAAGCGCTCAAGATTGCGGATGACGCTTACATCCTGGAGAACGGCAAAACGGTGCTATCCGGGCCTAGCGCGGAGATGCTGAACAATCCCAGAATCATGCAGGCTTATCTGGGGGGGTAAGCCGCTGTTGAAGTAAAGGGTCTGAGCCGTAGGAGTTACTGGTCAGGTACACCCGAGATTCCCACCACAGCCATAACGTGACATTCTAGCCAAATATGGCGTAATTAGTCTGATTTCGTTTTATTGCCTTCAGCATCCAAGTGTCTTTGTCAAGCAAGATTTCACAAGGACTCCCCGCAAATCCTCGCAAATACCAGAGCTACTCGTCAACTGTTTCATCTCTCTTCTGGCTCAAATCCTGCGTCGTTACGCGAGCATAATTGCGACGATCAACGGGTTTTGTGAGAGCACCGCCGCTTACCTCGCACTACGGTTGTTCGGACAATGACTCACCAAATATGCTTCGAATCCGCGCTGCAGAGCTCCTTGCGGCGAAGAAACAGCTAAGGCGATCAGGAGGATCAATGCGGCATGCAATGATAACCCCTCTGACAGAGTCTCTCCACGCACAAAGATCAGTAATCCCTAAGTTGCTTATCTTCTGGACGATAGCGATCGCTCTGGTAACCAGCGTGGTATCTCCGGCCAAGGCGCAAAGAATTTATTCTATCGGTTCACTCAACACCGGCGATTCGTTCATCAACGCATTCGAGGGATTTAGAGAACGTATGACGGAGTTGGGTTATCGTGAACGGCAAAACGTTCGGTATCAGTATTACAACTCGAGAGGGAATGAAGAGCTTCTCCGAACCATCGCGCATAAACTTGTCCACGACAAAGTCGATCTGATAGTTACCTCCTCAACAACTGCAACAGTAGCAGCGGCACGAGCGACCCAAGGAACACGCATTCCGGTCGTGTTTTTGAGCGCGGGAAACTCTCAGAAACTTTTCAAGAGCTTCTCCGGCTCTGGTAACAATCTTGCCGGCATCAGTTCGGCGTCTTTGGAATTGACGGGTAAGCGATTCGAGCTCCTCAAGGAGTTAGCTCCAAGAACTAAAAAGATCGCCATTCCGTTAGATCCCAATGGCGTCAATTACCAAGCCATTGTCGCGGAAGTCCAAGCGACAGCGCCAAAGTTTGGTCTCGAATATTCGGAAATCCATGTGCGCCGGGTCGAGGAGATGCGCATGGTAGCCCAGTCAATTACCCGCAAAAAGTACGATGCCATTTATCATCCGCCGGACAGTTTAGTGACAGAGGCTGTTGAGCAGGTGGTCGATCAAGCGATCAAAGAAAAGCTGCCATTGGTGACTTCGTTGTTGGTCAACGTCAAGCGCGGTTGTCTAGCAACCTACGCAGCGGATTATCCTGCACTAGGAAAGCAAGCTGCGGCGCTGGCGGACAAGATCTTCAAGGGGAGCAAACCGTCCGAACTGCCCATCGAGTTACCGTACAAGCTAAACCTAGTGCTGAACCTACAAACCGCAAAAGCCATCGATTTGAAGATTGCCAAGGAAATCTTGTTAAGAGCCGACCAAGTGTTTGAGTGAGCGCCGCGATGAGAGAACGGCAGAAGATTACTATTCGACCGTATATCGGCGGACTTAGGCGCCGCTTGATGCTTTTTGGCTTGATTCTGTTGGGAACCGTCCTGGTGCTAAGTACGTTTGCCGGCTCGATCTACACGCGGAAACAAATCTACGAGTCGACTGCGGCGCTGCAAACAGAAATTGCCTCGGCATCGGCGCGGCAAATTCATTATTTCGTGACTCGCAAGGTGGAGCGGTTGCGGGACGCAGGCGTGTTTATGACTCGTTACCCTATCGGCAGCGAAGATCAACGTCTAATTGGATTATTGCTGCTAAAGAACGATCCGGCTTTTAGGCAAATTTCAATCTTAGACAGTCAAGGAATGGAAAGAATCAAATCTTCTGAGATTCTAGCCTTTCTACCGTCTGATTTGCAAAATCGGAGCGGCGACACAGCCTATACTAAGGCTATTCGGGGCGAAGTCTATGTCGGTCCCGTCGGCACTTCAGACCGTGCCGAGCCCTACATCGTCATCGCCATGCCGTTGATGGAAACTCCGCGAAAAACCATCGGTGTTCTAATCGCCCACGTTAATCTTCGGTTTCTTTGGGAAGTGATCGCCGGCAGCCGTTTTCGACGGGGTGGCTACGCCTACCTGATCGACGAGAATGGCGAGGTGCTAGCACACCAGGATCCGTCGCTGGTGCTTAAGCGTCTTAACCTTCGCAAGCTCGCCAAGGTCCAACGTTTCCTTGCGAATCGAGCCAGCGATCCTGCTCCAGCCGAACTTGGCGCGGGGATCAACGGCGCACAGGTGCTAAGCACCTACGCGGAAGTACCTGACCTGAGATGGGCGGTGATCGTCGAACAGCCTGCTGCTGAAGCTCTA
>JAICEJ010000025.1 GCA_025924215.1 Candidatus Binatia bacterium | reverse complement strand
GGTCACGGGGAACCAGACAATCGAGGCATCCACCGCCTTGGCCGTCAATGCCGCATAACGCGCCGGAGTGCTGCCGATCTGCAGGATGGTCACGTCTTTGGAATCGAGGTTGAAATGCTGCAAAGTCGCCCGGGTCAAATAATCGGTCAGAGACCCGAAACGACTGATGGCAAAGCGCTTGCCTTTGGCCGCCTTCATCGATTTAAAATCTGGCTGTGAATAAAGCTGGAACGGCATAAGATTACAAATTCCCCAAAAGTTTTTGATATCCATGCCCGCAGCGCGACCGCCGATCGTCTCGACGAAAGCGCTGCCCATGATCTGGATGTCGCCGCCGGCAAGCGCCTGTAGGTTAGTCGAACCCGCATTAAACATAACGAACACGACTTCTACTCCGGCGTCTTTGAAAAATCCTTTTTCCTGAGCCACGTACACCGGCAAGAATGCCACGTTGACCGATGACAGACCGACGACGATTTTGGCCGAGCTCAGCTGCGGCAAGCTGAGCATCAAGAGCAGCGCCGCAAACACCACGAATACACGTATGCTTCGTTTCATATTTCCTCCTTGGAACCTGTTGCCTACAATTTTTGAATCACCTTTTCGCCGAACAGCCGCATTGAATTTAAAATCTCCTCCTGAGGCAATCCCGGCGTCCAGTCGAAGCGCGGTAAGATGTAATCGGTTCTCAATCGGTTGCCGTATTCTTTGATCTGCTCGGCGCACTCCTCGGGCGAGCCGAGGATGAAGCGCCCCTTACTTAGACGATCGAAAGCCCAGCTCAATTCGCTCGAATCGCTCATGGCTTCGTTCTGCTTCCATTTGACGTATATCGTCCGGTAGAGCTGTTCCAAACAGGGACGCGCCTTTTCCGTCGCTTCTTTTCTTGTCTTTGCGACAAACGTCTCACGAATTATCGGTATGTCGGGCGAACCTGGCTTCCCGGCAGCCCTCCAAGTGTGGCGGCAGAGCTCCACCTGATGTTCCAATTCATCGATGGCGGAATGCGGACCGATCATCCAGCCGTCACCGATGGCTGCGGCGCGGGCAACCGCGGCATCGGAATTGGCGGCGATCCAAATCGGCGGCCGCGGTTTTTGCAGCGGTTTGGGATCGACGCTGACATTCTTGAGCCTGAATGCTGTGCCCTCATAATTCACATTATTCTCGGTCCAGAGCCGTTTGATAATTTCAATTCCCTCAACAAAACGATGAAAGCGTTGCGCCTTGGTGAGATTAAAAGCATTCAGTTCATCATCACGGTAGCCCAGGCCGAAAGCAAAGAAAGATTTGCCCTCGTTGAGAACGTCGAGACTGGCAAGTTCGCTGGCGACGGTGACCGGATGACGCAAGCCCAAAAGCATCACGGCGGTGCCGACGGCGCAACGCTTGGCTTCGGCGCAAAGCCGCGCCAGCGCGGGCACTTGATTGAGACGCTGCAGCCCCGGGATATTGTAATGATCGCCCATGGAGAAGGCGTCAAACCCTACGGCGTCAGCTACGCGAACCTGCTCAATCAATGTCGGCATCAGTTGCGCGCCGGGCTTGTCGATCGATACCTGAGGGTTTAATTGCACACAGAATTTCATCACTTCTCCATGGAGCTTACCTATAAAGATGGTCGATGAAACCGCTCTTGATCAGCTCCTGCATTAGGCTCCCATCGACATAGTCTTTAGGATCGGTCGAGGCATTCGCCGGCCGTTCTTTGCCGAGCAAATCCAGCGCGACTTTGGTGGCTTCCAGATTGATGTGTGGAACTTTCAGCATCTGTTCGATGATGACCTCTTGAAAGCTGTCTTCTAGCGCTTCACGATCTTTTTTCGGATCCATGCGCAGATACTTGGCGATTACGAAGATGGCGAAGTCTTTGTCGACCTTGAGCTCTCTGACCCCTTCCAGATAAGCTTTTAGAAATCTCATGACCGTATCGCGACGGCTCGCAAGTAGTTGCCGGGTCACCACCACACCCTCTTGCGGATATGGAATGCCTAGCTTGGTCATGTTGATGAGCGCGTTGTATCCCAGACGCTGCGCCGCTCCGCTAAGCGGCGGAATCACCACTGTGCCATCTACGGTGCCGGCTTTGAGCGCGGCGAAGCGCGATGTCTGCCCTCCCACCTGCAAAATGGTTACATCCTTATCAGGATTGAGCCCGAGTCTCTGCAGTGAGACGCGCAATCCGGCATCGCTGGCAGAGCCAAAGCGGCTGATGGCAAGCTTGGTTCCCTTCAAATCTTCGGTTCTTTTGATCGCCGGCTTGACGATGAGCGAATACGGAAACTTGTCCATATGGGTGGCGATCATCACCAGATCCGCACCGCGCACGGCAGCGGTCAAGTAGGCCCCACCCATGACACCGATAGGAATGGTGCCACCGATAATAGCTTGCGCCAATTGAGTGCCGCCCTGCATCGCTATGACTTCGCTTTCGAAACCATACTTTTTGAATATGCCGCGCTCGTTGGCGGCCCAGACGGGAGTGAATTCAGCGCTCAAACCGGAGACGCCGACCCTGAGAGCTTCAGCCGGTGCCTGATAGGGATATGCTAAACCGAGCATGATGCAGCAAGAGAGCAACCAGACGAGTGGCTTCACACACACCTCCAGCAATAAAGTTTGGTCATTCGATGCCACAGAGAATCATCGCGCTGAGCGCGTAGACCTTGGTCGCTTGAACCAGGTCGTCGATCTTCATCGCGCGGTTCTGGGCGCCGCTCAGGCGCTCTCTTTGCCGAGGCGGCCCATAGCAAATGGACGGAATGCCGATTTCGTTGAAAACGTTCAGGTCGCGCCACATGCTGGTTTCCGCGGATGGGGGTTGCGGCGGCTCCGCACCGAAGAGATAGCGGTGTGCCGATCTAACGGCGTCGATCAAAGGCTCGGCATTCTTGGCGATGTGCCCGCGAGAATACTGGAACAAAGAAATATCACAATTTAGATTCACCTCGCCGATGGCAGCGGCAAGCTCCCTTTGAACCGTAAGTGGATTCTTGCCGGGCGCAATTCTCACGTCGGTGAAAATATCGCAGGTGGCATTTGGCCGTCCCACTCCCGCGCCGCCTCGCACCTCGACGATTTGTGCTTTGGGTATAATCGTTCCGCCGGCAAACTCGATGGTTTCTCTCTTTTCATACTGGATCGCCCAGTCTTCGAAGGCCTGAATCACATGAGCAGCCTTGGCAAATGCGTTGGGATTTTCCCGAATCGATGCGCCTCGCTCGTAACGCGGGGTATAGACCTCTCTGCCTTTGACCCGAATCTTGAACCACGCCGCGCCACATTCGGCCTGGACGATGCCGAAACTCGAGGTCTCGCCGACCAGCGCATAATCGGCAATGGCGCCGCGGTCGACGAGCCATTTGGTGCCGAATCCCTCGCCGGGAAAATCAATGCCCTGAAACTCATCGATGGAGGGATTGCCGGTTTCGGACGCTACCGCCGTCAATGTCAGATCTCCTTTGAGCTGAACTCCGGCGCGCCTGAGCGCGCTCATGGCGATCATGAAGGCGCATAGCTGCGCCTTATCATTGATCATTCCCTTGCCAAAAAGCATCTCGCCTTCAACCCACGCGGTCTCGAGCTTTCTGGCATCCTCGCTTGCGTCAGCCGGCAGCTCCGGCCCGGTATCCATGTGCGCGTTGAAAATAAGACTGGGTCCTCGACCGCTGCCCGACATAGTCGCAACCGCGTTAACGCTTCGTTGGGTGATAAACTGCAGTTGGCCGTGGATTTGATACTGCTTCAACCAATCGAGCACTGCCTCCCCGACATCGTGCTCCTGGCCATGGGGACTCGATATATTCCCCAACTGCAAACAAAGATCGATCAGTTCGGCGCGCGCTCGTTCAATGATTGCGCTGACCTTATCGAATGCCGGATTCTGTTCCATATCGAGTTGCGTATCCTTCTGCTTCACATGCCGCGCTTTGCGTCGTTAAGCGCGCGCCAGATTCGTTCCGGAGTCAACGGCAAAGTGCGAATCCGCACTCCGGTCGCTTGGAAGATCGCGTTGCCGATTGCCGGCGCAATCGAGACGATGCCCGATTCACCCATTCCTTTGGCGCCATAGGGCCCTGGGCCGTCTTCATTTTCGATCAATGCCGAGTCGAAGAGCGCCGGCATATCGATGAACCGCGGCACGCGGTAATCAACGAGATTGGCGTTCACCGGCTGGCCGTTGTCGTACTGCAGTGACTCAAACAAAGTGTGCCCCAATCCCTGAATCGCGGCGCCTTCATCCTGACCTTCGGCTTGCACACGATTGATAGCCTTGCCGACGTCGGCAACCGTGATGTAGCGATCGACTTGGATCGCCCCGGTCTCAATATCCAGTGAAATCTCCGCGGCGCCCATGCCGGTTTCCCAGAACAGGGGTAACTTCGGACCGAGGCCCTGTCCCGGGCGCATGGTGCCACGACCGATGAGTTCGCCGCCGGGCATGCCAAAATACCTGCTGACTACTTCGCTATAGGTCAGACAAGGATCGCCGCAACTGGCGGTGCCGTTGCGCAAGGTAATCGAGGTAGTGTTGGTGCCGAGCGCCTCGGCGGCGGCGTCGATCAATTGCTTGCGCAAATCGAGCGCGGCGAGTTTGACCGCGCTTCCCATGACTGTGGTTGAGCGGCTAGCGCCGGTAGAACGATCAAAAGGGGTCGCCAGGGTATCGGTGCCGCGCATGATCACGGATTCGATAGGAACATCCAGCTCCCGGGCGACAATCTGGCTGAGGATCGTGCGCGCGCCTTGACCCACTTCAGTGGTGCCGGCGAGCAAGAGAACGCTGCCGTCGGCAAGAAGCCTGAGCAGGGCCACCGAAACCGGCATCGCTTCGGAGTCGGAAACGCCCACAGCAACACCCCGGCCTTTGCCTATTTGATTGGGGCGTTGACTCCAGCAGACATGATCCGCGGCGGCTTTGGTTCCTTGCCGCAGATCCGCGTCGATGGGCGTGGCACCACCTTTTAGCTCTTCGCCTCGCTTGAGTAAATTGCGCATGCGAAATTCCAGCGGGTCCAAGCCGAGTCCGTGAGCGATAGTGTCCATGTGCGATTCCAACGCCCAGATCGTCTGCGGCCCGCCAATCGAACGCATCGAACCGGCCGGAACCGTGTTGGTGTAAACCGCCGAGACCTCGACTTTGCAATCGCCCAATTTGTAAGGGCCGATCATGCGGCTGATCGCGCGCTTGGCCACGCGCGGACCGTTATCGGCATACGCGCCGGTATCCATTACCACTTCGGCATCCCGCGCAATCAGGGTCCCGTCGCGGTTAAAACCGGTCTTGATGCGCACCTTGGCGGAATGGCGCCGCGTCGTCAGCATCGCCTCCGGCACGCTTTGCGCAAGGCGGACCGGTCGACCGGCGGTCTTGCGCGCCATGGCGACGATCAACGGTTCGATCTTGAAATAAGATTTGCTGCCGTAAGCGCCGCCAACATACGGCACAATGACCTCGACTTTCGCATGTGGCAAGCCGAACATGTGCGCCAGTTCGGAGCGAACCAGAAACGGATGAGCCGAAGAGCTCCATAGGGTAATGCCGCCGTCGGTAACCCGCGCCACCGACGTGTGCGGCTCCATGGCGTACTGATAGATCATCGGGAACTCGAACGTTTCCTCGAGAATTTGGTCGGCTTGGGCAAAGCCGCGGGTCACATCTCCTCTTTCATAGAATTCGTAATGGCAGACGTTGGGCTTCATCACGGCGCCGACGGTGGCGATGTCATGGAATTCGCCGGTGCCGGCGGTGCTTTCGTGCACAAGCGGAGCTCCGGCGGCGAGCGCGTCTTCAACCGTCCCAAGGCACGGCAGCTCATGGTAGCGCACGTCGATTAGAGACAGCGCTTCCTCGGCAATCAATGGATCTTCAGCAGCGACCACCGCCACCGGCTCGCCGACAAACCGAACTTTGTCCAACGCGACCAGCGGGCGATCGCGCAGACAATTACCATAGAAGGGATTGATGTCTTCGAGGTCGTCGCGGGTCAGTATCGCCACCACTCCGGAAAGAGCAGCAGCTTTCTCGGTGTTAATCGATTCGATGCGCGCATGAGGAAAGGGGCTGCGCAGAACTTTTGCCTCCAACAATCCGGGCAGATTCAGATCGCCGGTGTATTTTGCCTCGCCGGTAACTTTGTCGAAACCGTCGACGCGAGAAGCCTTCTGACCGCCTATCATACCAAAAATTGTTGATTAGATGATGGACTGTTCGGGAAGAATCGTCTTCAAAACGCGCAGATAATTGCCGCCCAGGATCAGAGCAATTTCGTTTTCGTGATAACCGTGCTTCTGTAGGCCGTCAATCAGATTGGGCAGATCCTCGATCTCTTCGAATCCCTTGATCAGCGGGTCTTTGTGCAATGGATGGTGACGATCCTTGAGCGTGCGCGGACCGTCGTACTTGACGAAATCCATGCCCAGAGCCAAATGCTCAACGCCCACGAGATTGATCATGTAATCCATGTGCTTCAGCATGTCTTCGATGCCGACTTCGCCTTTGCCGACCCGCTCCGGCAACGCTAGAATGCCGACCACGCCTCCCTGATCGGCAATCGCTTTGATCTGATCGTCGGCGAGATTTCTCACGCTGTCGAGCATGCCGCATGCGTTGGCATGGCTGACGATGAGAGGCGCGGTGGCGGCCTCGAGGCTCTGAAAAAAACCTTCCCGGTTCATGTGCGACAGATCGACGATCATGCCCAGCCGATTGGCCTCTTTGATCACCTCGACACCGAAGTTCGTGAGCCCTCCGCCGGTTCGATTCTCCCAGACGCCGTCGCCGAGCTCGTTGCGAAAGTTCCAAACCGGCTGCAGCGAGCGCAGCCCCAGGCGATAGAAGTTTCTGAGATTTTGGATGCTGCCGCGCAAAGGCATGCAGCCTTCGAAGTGGAGCAAAAATTTTATCGTCCCGGGCTCGACTTTTTCCGGCAGATCGCCGCGGGTTCTGACCATCGAGATCATGCCCTCGGATTTCGGCGCCTCCTGCAGGAACTGGTCGATGTTTTCGAGCGCGGTCTCCAGGTAACGGCCGGTATTTTGCGAATGGGAATAAGAATCGCCGCTGATAGCATAGACGGAGAGATTGATGCCGTCGCGAATCAATCGAGGCGCAATCGCATCGCGGATCGGCATCGATTCGCCGATCGAGGTCCTGTAGAGCTGCTCATAAACGTCCCGATGTCCTTCGACAACGACGTGCTTTTGCAGAAGCTCTTTGCCGTCCATAGATTCTCCCATCTTTTCTTGAAGATCTGCGCGCCTTCGGATAGTAGTAGTTGCATTATTCATTAGCAAGTCATCCTTTGACTTTAGTTCTCAGAAAACCACGATTGCTCTACTCCGCCGTCACTCTGGCGCTGCTGCTGGTTTTCGTTTCCTGCAAGACGGCGCCGGACTCCGATTCCAGTGCCTCGGATACCCATTTTCGCGTTAATCTCGGCACCGAGCCACCGAGCCTGGATTGGTCGCTAGCTACCGATGGCGTTTCGTTTAATGTCATTGCCAACTTGATGGTCGGGCTGACCGAATTTACCCGAGATCTCAAGCCGGCGCCCGTGATCGCCAAGTCCTGGGATATAGCCGATGGCGGCAAGCGGATCATTTTCCATCTGCGCGATGATGTGTTGTGGAGTGACGGTCAAAAAGTCGGCGCTCGGGATTTCGAGTACTCTTGGAAGAGGCTTCTCAATCCCAAAACCGCATCGGAGTACGCCTACATTCTTTTCGACATTATCAACGCGCAAGAATATCACGAGGGCAAACTTGCCGATGCCGGAGAGGTCGGCGTTCGAGCGCTGGATGACGTCACTCTTGAGGTTAGATTACGCCATTCCGCTTCGTACTTTCTCTCGCTCACCACTTTCGAAGTCACTTTTCCACAGCGGCAAGATATCGTAGAAAAATTCGAATCGCGTTGGACCGACCCGGAACACATCGTCACCAACGGGCCGTTCACACTGGCCTCTTGGAAACATGAGAACGAGATTCAGCTGCGCGCCAATCCCAAATATTTCCTCGGCAAGCCGGTCATGGATCGAATTACGATGTTGATGGTGAGCGAGAAGACCACAGCCCTAGCGATGTATGAGCAGGGACAGTTGGATTTCATTGACAATCGCAGCATCCCGACATTGGAAAAAAAGCGCATCGCCAAACAACGGGGTTTTCATCACGTGCCGCAACTGCGCGGCTACTATTATGGCTTTGCGACCCATCGAAAACCGTTTAACGATCCGCGCGTGAGGAAAGCCTTCGCCATGGCCATCGACCGCGACACTTTCCCGAAAATTCTTCAGGGCGGCGAGAAACCGGCTTCCTCTTGGATTCCGCCGGGGATGCTGGCGCACAACTCAAAGATCGGCGTGCATTTCAATCCGCCGGAAGCGCGCCGGCTGCTGCGCGAAGCCGGCTATCCGGATGGTAAAGGATTTCCTCAAGTGGTGCTGGCATACAATACGGAAGAAGATCACAAACTCGTCGCCGAGGCGGTGCAGAGCATGTGGCAGCGCAATCTCGGCGTCATCGTCAGGCTCGATAATCAAGAGTGGAAAGTTTATTTAAAAAATCTGCAAAACGATCCGCCGCATATTTTCCGTCTGGGCTGGGGCGCCGATTACCCGGACCCCGACAATTTCATGAAACTCTTTACCGCCGGCAGCGGCAACAACAATACCCGCTGGAAGAATCCTCGTTATGATCAACTGCTTGATCTCGCTGCCCGGGAGCTCGATGGTAAAAAACGGGTAAAACTTTACGACGAGGCGCAAAAAATCCTTGTTGAAACCGATCTGCCGATCGTGCCTCTTTTCTGGACCAGCGAAAGCACCCTGCTCAATCCCCGCTTTACCGGCCTCGAGTTCAACTCAATGGCGCGCATCGATCTCAGAAATGTCCGTCCAGCGGATTAGAAAAACTGCGAGGTTCAAAACGTTCAAGCAACTCAAACCGTTCAAATCGTCATGTTAATGCGTCTGAAAGCGGAGCGTAGCAAGCATCTACCAGTTGAACGTCTTGAACCGAGCGCAGCGATTGAAACGTCGGCAACGATTGGAACCTGAGCACAGCGACTATTGTTGCCATGGGGCATAAAATCATGTAGGTGCCATTAGAACCCAGCGCTTCCGGAATCCTTCCGCAGTGCAACAAACATCACGAGAAAGGTAGACGGTATGGAACTCAGCGAAGATGATGTGCTGCATATATTGAAACTGATCGATGAATCTAAATTCGATTACTTCCAGCTTGAAGTCGGCGAGCTCAAAATTACCGTTAGCAAAGGGGAGCCGATCCCGCTCAACTCCGCGCCGCCGCCGGTGGCTACGGCGGCCACCGCGCCACCCGCGCCACTGAGCGCAAAACCGGCAGCTGCGCCAGCACCGGCCGCTGCGCCGGCTGCACAAACTGCCCCCGCCAGCGTGGAAGCGCGCGCTGCCGCCGAAGGCCTGCTCACGGTCACGGCCCCGCTTCTCGGGACTTTTTATATAGCCCCGGAACCCGGCGCCCCGCCGTTCACTCACGTCGGCGCCAATGTCACCGAAGACACAACCGTCGGGCTCATCGAGGTGATGAAGGTTTTCAATAGCGTGCGCGCCGGCGTCAAGGGAACCATCGTTGAAGCTGTCGCTCAAAATGGTCAATTCGTCGAATACGGTCAGACGCTCTTTCTAGTTAAACCATGAGCGTTAGCCGAGTTCTCGTTGCCAATCGCGGCGAAATCGCCGTCCGTATTATCAAGGCCTGCCAGTCTTTGGGAATCGAAACCGTTGCCGCCGTTTCCGAAGCGGATCGCGAAAGTCTCGCGGCAAAATTAGCCAGCCGATCGGTGTGCATCGGCCCGCCGCGGTCGTCCGACAGCTATTTGAGAACGGCAACCTTGGTAGCCGCCGCCCAGGCTACCGGGTGCGACGCGCTTCATCCAGGCTACGGCTTTCTCTCCGAGCGAGCCGAGCTCGCGCAAGCTTGCGCCGATAACAAACTGACATTTGTCGGACCCAGTGTCGAAAATATCACCGTCATGGGGGACAAGCTTCAAGCCAGGCAAATCGCCAGCTCCTCCGGTGTTCCTACGGTGCCGGGATCCGACCACGCTAGGACTCCAGAGGAAGCTGCTCAGCTAGCCGAAAACGTCGGCTATCCCATTTTGCTCAAAGCATCGGCCGGCGGCGGAGGCCGGGGCATCAAGCTGGTCTCGAATGCCGCGGAAATGGAAATGACCTTCAAAACGGCAGCCGCAGAGGCGCAAGCGGCATTTGGCAACAACACGCTTTACATGGAACGGTACGTCGGCGATGCGCGGCATATCGAAGTTCAGATATTGGGCGATCATTTCGGCAAGGTCGTTCACCTGGGAGAACGTGACTGCTCACTGCAGCGCCGTCATCAAAAAATTATCGAAGAGGCGCCCGCCTATGCCCTCGCCGCTGACGTGCGGGCAAAGATTTGTGATGCCGCGGCGACTTTGGCTCGCAGCATCGGCTATCGCAACGCCGGCACCATCGAATTCATTTACGATAACGAGACGCAGGAATTTTTCTTTCTCGAGATGAATACCAGAATTCAGGTCGAGCATCCGGTCACTGAAATGATTACCGGCGTCGATCTGGTCGCGCAACAACTACTGATCGCTGGCGGCCAACCGCTGTCGTTGGAGCAGTCGGATGTCACTTTCACCGGCCACGCCATCGAATGCCGCATCAACGCCGAATCGCCGCAACACGGTTTCCGCCCCTGCCCCGGTCGGATCTCCAACTGGCAGGCTCCAGATGGCGCGGGGGTTCGGGTCGACAGCCACTGCTACTCCGATTACTTCGTGCCGCCCTATTATGATTCATTATTGGCCAAGCTGATCGTCCATGGCGCCGATCGCGCTCACGCAATCGACAAAACACGGCAAGCCCTGGCTTCCTTCCATGTCGCGGGCATCGACACCGGAATCCCGTTTCTGCAAACCGTCATCGACGACCAGGATTATCAGAGCGGTCATGTGAATACCCGCTGGCTCGAAAAGAAACTGGAGGAATACTCTCAAGTGCAAGGATGAAGTATGAAAGCTGAATTATGAAGGAATCCGGTTTCGAGATTCCTTTCCGCTTTCAGCTTTCCTCTTTCAGAATTTTTTTAATGTCATGAGTGAAGTGAAATTCGTCGATACAACCCTCCGCGATGGGCAAGCCAGCCTGTGGGCAGAGAATATGCGCACTGGCATGATGTTGGCGGTAGCGGAACGCATCGACAATGCCGGCTTTCAAGCGATCGAGCTGATCGCTTCCAGCCACATCAAAAAATGTGTGCGCGAGCTCAAGGAGGATCCCTTCGAGCGTATTCGCCTGGTTGCCGATAAAATTAGGAAAACTCCGCTGCGCGCAATCGGCGCCGAACGCATCAGCGCATTCGAGTTGACCCCGGATTCGGTTGTCGAGCTCTGGTTTGAGCGCCTGGTCGCCAATGGCATCAAGCAGCTACGAATCTCCGATCCGGCCAACGATCCCGCGGGTTGGCGTAAATCCATTAGCCGGGCCAAGCGCAACGGCCTCGGCACGGTGCTGAATCTAATCTTTTCCGTTTCGCCCAAACACACCGATGAGTACTACCGGCGTAAGGCCGGCGAAGCCGCCGCGCTCAAACCGGACTACATCTGCTTAAAAGATCCCGGTGGACTGCTGACTCCCGAGCGCACGGCTGCTCTGATCAGAGTGATTCAGGAGCAGGCGTCCGGTTTTCCTATCGAGCTCCATGTTCACTGCACCACCGGCTTAGGTCCGCTGTGCGCGCTGGAAGCGGTGAAACTGGGTGTACAGGTGATAGACACATCGGTTCCGCCCCTGGCCAACGCTTCTTCTAATCCATCGATTTTCAACGTCGCTCAGAATGTCCGGGCTTTGGGTTACTCACCGGTCATCGACGAGCAAGAACTCGGATCGGTAGCCCGTGATCTCACGGTTTTTGCCAAGCAGGAAGAGATGCCTCTCGGCGCGCCCGTGGAATACGACTATTCCCAGTATGTTCACCAGGTGCCCGGCGGCATGATCTCTAACTTTCATCATCAGCTGCGCAATTTGGGATTGATCCATTTATTGCCGAAGATCCTCGAGGAGGCAGTCCAAGTTCGCGCCGATCTCGGTTATCCGATCATGGTCACGCCGTTTTCGCAGTTCGTCGGCAGCCAGGCTGCCATCAACGTGATCAAGGGAGAACGATACGGCCAAGTCACCGATCAAGTGATTCAATATGCAAGCGGCTTATGGGGCGAAGAAGCAGCGTCCGAAGTCGATCCCAATATCAAAGACAAGCTGCTAAGCGGTCCGCGCGCCAAGGAATTTGCCAGTTGGGTGCCGCCGCAACCGACCCTCGAAGAGGTTCGAGACAAATTTGGCGGCTCCTCTGTCAACGATGACCAGTTGCTGATGTATTATGTCGTCGGCAAAGACGATGTCGATGCGCTGCGCGATGTCGGCGCTCCGAAAGAGTACATCAGCGCAAGAACGCCTCTGCTGATGCTGCTGCAACAACTTACCCGACGCGAATGCAGTCAGATCTATATCCAAACCAAAGGGATGACCTTAGCGCTTGAAAGAAAAGCAGCCGTCCCGCGGTAAACTTACGCTTAAGACGGGCGCTCTTCCGGTAACTGAACTGATCGAATATTCATGGCGCCGTTTCTGCTGAAACGAATTTTCCACGGCGTTGCCGTTCTCTGGGTCGTCGCCACCTTGACATTCGTGCTTTTGCGCTTGACCCCGGGCGGCCCTTTTGACCGCGAGCGCAAACTTCCGCCGCAAGTCGTTGCTAATCTCGAAGCCAAGTATCATCTGGACGAGTCTTTCTTCAAGCAGTATCTCCGCTATCTCACCGGCGTCGTCAGAGGCGACCTTGGACCTTCGTATAAGTATTTGGATCGGGGCGTCAATGATATTGTCCGCGATACCTTGCCGACCTCGGCTCTCCTGGGAGCGCTCGCGATCGCCTTCGCGCTTGCAGTCTCGATTCCCGCCGGGCTGTTCGCCGCCCATTGCCGCGGCTCATGGATTGATCGCTGGTTGATGATCTCGGCATCGATCGGAATTTCCATGCCTCATTTTATTCTCGGCGCAGTATTGATATGGGCGCTGGCTCTCCAGCTCAATTGGTTTCACGCAGCTCGTTGGGACGCTCTCAGCAGCGCCGTCCTACCGACTATTACGTTGGGCGCCGCGCCGGCTGCGTATCTCTCGGCGCTGCTGCGTTCGTCATTGATCGAAACCTTGGGCGAAGATTTTATCCGTACCGCTCGCGCCAAAGGCATCACCGAAGCCTGTGTGCTGTTCAAGCATGCCTTTAGTCACTCTCTGATTCCCATGCTCACGGTCATGGGACCGCTGACCGCGACGCTTCTGACCGGATCTTTCGTGGTCGAATACGTCTTTGCGATTCCCGGCATGGGGCGTTTCTTCATCACCGCGGTGACCGATCGGGATTATCCGCTGATCATGGGTGTGACGCTTATCTATACGGCTCTCCTGGTCAGCGCTAATCTTATCGTCGACCTGCTCTATGGAATTGTCGATCCGCGAATCCGCAGCCAATGAGCGGCGCATGACGACAGCAACCACCCAAATTCACAACTTTCGCGGCTTTGACGCGTTGGCCGGCGCCAGCGCTGTTTTTATCATGATCGTTTTGCTCAGCGGATTTGCCGTGCCCTGGATCTCGCCGTACGGTTCAGGCGAGCTGCGAGAAGACAATCTTCTCGCAGGACCGTCATGGAATCATCCGATGGGCACGGACGCGCTCGGTCGCGATCTATTAACCCGCGTCTTGTATGGTGCGAGAGTGTCGATGACGGTTGGAATCGGAACCGCGCTGATCGCCTTGATCATCGGAACAACCTATGGACTGGTCTCGGGATTCAAAGGCGGCCCCATTGACGACCTCATGATGCGGCTTGTCGACATCTTCTATGGATTGCCCGACATGTTGATCTTTATTCTATTGTCGCTGCTGTTCGGCAAGAGCATTGGCGGCCTCTTGGTTGCCTTAGGTTTGGTAACCTGGGTGCGCTTTGCGCGCATCACCCGGGGACAAGTTTTGCAGGCCAAGGAATTCGTCTACGTCGAGGGCGCGCGCGCCATGGGCGCGCCCCGGCGCAGGATATTGATGCGCCACATTCTGCCCAACATTCTCGGTCCGATCCTGGTCACCTTGACCTTCAGCATCCCAGCGGCGATTCTGGCTGAATCGACGCTTAGCTTTATCGGCTTGGGAATCAACGATCCGTACAGCGGCTGGGGCACCAGTTGGGGAACACTGGCGCAGGACGGCTGGCGCGCGATGCGCGCCTACCCGCACATTATTTTTTTCCCCGCCGCCGCCATAGTTCTGACCATACTGGCGTTCAACACGGTCGGTAATGCATTGCGCGATCTGCTCGATCCGAGGACAAGATGAACACTGGCAGGTTCGAACATTTATAGTTTGTGATGGACGGTTCAGTTGTGCTTCCGTTCCTTGACATTGTTTTTGGCGAGGCTTAACTTAGACCTTCTAGGTCCAAGAAGGAGGAATCATGGCCAAGACGTTTCAAGAGATTATGGCCGACGCGCGCAAGGAAATTCCAGAGGTCACGGCGCAACAGGTAAACGACCTTTTGACCAACAACGGTAAAGGCCACGTTCTGCTCGATGTTCGAGAAAAAGATGAATGGCGCGAGGGGCATCTCGAAGGAGCGCTTTCACTGCCACGCGGTTTTCTCGAGATTAAAGTTGAAACCGCAGTGCCCGAGAAGAACACGCCGATCATAGCGTATTGCGCCGGCGGAACCCGGTCGCTTCTGGCCGGCAAAATTTTAAAAGAGATGGGTTATCAAAACGTTACGTCGATGTCCGGAGGATACGCCGCCTGGAAGAACGCCGGTTACAAATGGGTGCAAGACTTTCAATACACGCCGGAGCAACTGGTTCGCTACAGCAGGCACTTTCTGCTGCCCGAAGTCGGAGAGGAAGGGCAAGCCAAACTCCTCGGAGCAAAAATTTTAATGGTCGGTGCTGGCGGTTTAGGTTCACCGGCGGCGTATTATTTGGCAGCCGCGGGAGTCGGTACTTTGGGTATCATCGATAACGACGTGGTGGATATTTCCAATTTGCAGCGCCAGATACTACACGCAAACGATCGGGTCGGCACGCCCAAGGTCGAATCGGCTAAAAAGACTTTAGAAGGTCTCAATCCCGACGTGAAGGTGATTCCCTATCAGGCAAAGCTCACCTCCGAAAACATCATGGAGATCCTTAAAGACTACGATTTCGTCGTTGACGGTTGCGATAATTTCCCAACGCGGTATCTGGTCAACGACGCTTGCGTTTTGATGGGCAAGCCCAACGTTCATGGCAGCATCTTTCAGTTCGAAGGGCAGGCAACGGTTTTTTATCCGGGCAAAGGCCCCTGCTATCGCTGTTTGTACCCGGAACCGCCACCGGCCGAAATGGCGCCGAGTTGCGCGGAAGCCGGGGTGTTGGGTGTCCTACCGGGATTGATCGGCGTCATTGAAGCGTTGGAAGCAATTAAGCTCATTCTCGACAAAGGCGACAGCTTGATTGGCCGGCTGCTGTGCTTCAACACCTTGACGATGGAAATCAATACCTTGAATTTGCGCCGCGATCCAAAGTGCCCGATGTGCGGCGATAACCCGACGATCAAAGAATTGATCGATTACGAAGAGTTCTGCAGTTTGCGACACTAGGTTAGGATTCTTTCAGTAGCCAAGAAGGCCGGCATCATGCCGGCCTTCTTGAATTCGACGTCGTCTTACCCCATTCTTCCAGCTCCGGGTGGCGTATCTTTCGGTATCACTTCAGAGCAGCGATTAGGATGAAGTGCAGATGCCGGTGAGCTTGCTTGGTTTGCCTAACCCTTCATCTTCGACCCAACCCGAATAAATCCGCGGCGATTTTCTTCAGCTACTCACCGGTAGTCTGATGCATAGTTGAGCTTCCGTCAAAAACGGTCGGCTAATAAGCGCAGGATCGCCTGAATGGCGCTTACACCCAGACCGCCAGTGGGAAGACATCGCGACCAAATCGTCGGCGTTTTTTCATCTCAGCGAAATAATTCATCGGCCGCCAAACCCTCCTTAGTTACATTGTTACATTGCGGCACGTTCATAATCACCATCATTAGGGCGAGAGGCGCGCCATCTCTCGGCTTCATTGGCCACGCCATGAGGTGACGCGTAGATCAAGTGATTTTTATGTTACGGGAACGCACTTGCCTGGCGGCATTGTTTGTTTCAACATTCCTAGGCTCTATGTATTCCTCACGACTGCTCAACTTGATAGCTTGTGTGTGATTTGGGCCCGCGCCAGGATAACCGTGGTACGAGGTATATGGATTGAAATCGCTTCGTCAGAAACTACTGCGTAAAACACATTCAGAGGCCATGGCAGTTTCACAGCTCGAAGAACCGATTCGGGCCGAACTTTTCAGCAGCGAGCGTCTAGAGCAGCACGGAGAAAGTCTCGCTTTGGCTCAGCGCGTCACGACGACTCCCCGGAGGGGTCGTCCGCTGTTGCCGCGCGTGCTCGACAACGGCCGAGTGTTGCGCGAGTCCTATCGTACAACCGCCCAGGCAGTCCGTGAGGAGCGCGCCATCACACCTGCGTCCGAGTGGCTGGTCGACAATTATCACATCATCGACGAGCAACTGCGCGAGATCCAGGACGACCTGCCGTCCGGCTATTACCGAGAACTGCCTAAGCTGGCGGAGGGTCATCTCGAGGGTTATCCGCGCGTCTACGGATTGGCCTGGGCATTTGTCGCTCATACTGACAGCCGCTTTGACCCGGACATGCTTCGGCGGTTCGTGCGCGCTTACCAGCGCGTGCAACCATTGACGATTGGCGAGCTCTGGGCTGTTGCGATCACTCTGAGAGTGGTGCTCGTGGAGAATCTCCGGCGCCTGGCAGAGAGAATCGTGCATGAAAGGGAGGCGCGCCAGGAGGCCGATGCGGTGGCCGACCGCCTTCTCGGACTCGGCGGCAGTTCAATCGAGCCCGCTCCGACGGTGCTGCGGCGGTTCGAGGGCGCTCCGTTGACGACAGCTTTCGCCGTACAGCTCGTCCAGCGGCTGCGTGACCAGGACCCGGGGGTTATGCCGGCTCTGCGCTGGCTCGATAAACACCTCACCGCTCAGGGCACGACGACCGATGAGATTGTCCGGGTCGAGCATCAACGGCAGGCTGCGATGAACGTGACCGTGCGTAACGTGATCACCAGTATGCGTTTGATCTCCGCCTTCGACTGGGCAGAATTCTTCGAGAGCGTGAGTCTTGTCGACGCGATACTCTGGACCGATCCGAGCTTTGCCGCTCCGGACTTCGAGACGCGCGATCGTTACCGGCGTGCGATCGAGGAACTCTCGAGGCACTCATCGCACGATGAGCGTGAAGTTGCCCAGCGGGCGGTTGCTCACGCGAAAAGCTCCCGCGCCAAAGCGCAAGACCCAAGTGACCCAGCTGCAGACCGCCGTGCAGACCCCGGCTACTATCTTATTGCGAATGGGCGTGTTGCCTTCGAACAAGAACTCGGCTTTCGCATGCCAATTAAGACTTGGCTTCGCCGCGCCTATGTTACCAACGCGACGTCCCGATACCTTGCAACGATTACGATTGTCAGCGGCGTCATCCTGGCTTTGTTCCTGATCAGTTCAGTCGCGACAGAAGTTGGAATTGCGGGCCTGTTCCTCGTTGCACTTCTCGCTCTCGTGCCCGCTTTGGACCTGGCGATCACATTGGTCAATCGTGAGGTCACGGCGCTGCTCGGGCCACGGGTGCTGCCCAGACTCGCCCTCCGTGATGGAGTGCCAGCGGATTTGCGGACCATGATTGTCGTCCCGACTCTCCTGATCGGCCGCGCTCAGATTACGGAGCAGATCGAGCGTTTGGAAGTGCATTATCTGGCGAATCCAGATGGCGACCTTCGCTTCGCGCTGCTCTCTGACTGGACAGATGCGCCGCACGAAAATATGCCGGGAGACGACGAACTACTCGCCGAGATCGTCGACGGTATCGCTCAATTGAATCGCCGTCATGGACTCGCTCCAGATGGAAGCGAGCGATTTCTCCTTTTCCACCGTCGGCGCTGTTGGAATGACAGCGAGCGCAGTTGGATCGGCTGGGAACGCAAACGTGGAAAGCTTCATGAATTGAATCGCTTGTTGCGCGGTGCCGCCGACACCACTTTTTTGTCAACAGGCGGTAGAGCACCTACAGTGCCCTCCGGCGTCCGCTACGTCATTACTCTGGACGCCGACACGCGGTTGCCGAGGGGGTCCGCTTGCCGGTTGGTCGGCACAATGGCGCATCCCCTCAATCGGCCTAGGTTTGACCCTGGTGTTGGCCGTGTCGTGGAGGGCTACGCTCTGCTTCAACCGCGCGTCACGCCGACTCTGCCGACCGATCGCGAGGGATCTCTTTTCCAGAGGATCTCCTCGGGTCCGGCTGGCATCGATCCGTACGCCTCTGCCGTCTCCGACGTTTATCAGGATCTTTTCGGCGAAGGTTCCTACATTGGCAAAGGGATTTATGATGTCGACGCCTTCGAGGCAGCGCTCGATCGAAAAGTGCCGGAGAACGCTTTATTAAGTCATGACCTTTTTGAAGGGATCTTTGCGCGGGCCGGACTCGTCACCGATATCGAGTTCTTCGAGGAGTTTCCCTCCCATTACGAGGTCGCCGTCGTGCGCCAGCACCGGTGGGCCCGGGGTGACTGGCAGTTGCTGCCGTGGATCATCGGACACGCACCGAACAAGAGCGGCGCTCCGATTCCTCTGATCGGCCGGTGGAAGATGCTCGATAATCTTCGGCGCACACTGTCGGCGCCGGCCACCTTTCTGACTTTGATTGCCGGTTGGACGCTGCCGTTCGCTGCGCCTTTGAAGTGGACGACATTCGTGCTCGCATGTATCGCCATCCCTCCCCTTTTACAGGTATTTCTCGGCGCGATCCCGCGTCGGCGCGGGATTTCGAAACGCAGCCATGCCCGGGCGGTCGGCATCGATCTGATGCTTGCCATCTCGCACATCGGACTGGCAGTGACATTACTTGCCCACCAAGCATGGCTGATGGCCGACGCCATCGTCCGAACCCTTTATCGCGTCTATGTAACACGCCGAAAGCTCCTCGAGTGGGTGACGGCAGCGCAAGCGAAGTCCGGTTTGGATCTCAGACTCAGCAGCTGCTATCGCCGCATGAGCCGCACGGTCGGGCTTGCGGTAGTCGTAGGCATCATTGTTGTGTTCCATTCGCCGGAAGCGTGGCCGATCGCGGCGCCGTTCGTTCTTAGCTGGGTCCTGTCGCCCATGGTGGCTTATTGGATCAGCCTGCCGGCGCGCGCGGCTGCGGCTCAACCTCTGTCGGAGGATGACATTCGTACGCTGCGCTTAACCGCGCGGCGTACCTGGCGGTTCTTCGAGACGTTTGTCGGCTCGGTCGATCATTCGCTTCCACCCGACAATTTTCAGGAAGAGCCGACGCCGGTCGTGGCCCATCGTACCTCGCCCACCAACCTCGGATTGTATCTGCTATCGATCGTCGCCGGGCACGATTTCGGCTGGATCGGTACAACGGACGCCATAGAGCGGCTCGAAGCGACGTTCGGCACGATGAATGGCCTTGAGCGTTTTCGCGGTCACTTTTATAACTGGTACGATACGCGGGACCTTCGTCCGCTCGATCCTAAATACATATCCTCGGTCGATAGTGGGAACCTCGCCGGCCACCTCATTGCGCTCGGCCAGGCCTGCCAAGAGATCATCGCCCGCCCGCTGCTTGGCCCGAGGGTGCTCTCTGGGATTAGCGATGCCATTCTTCTGCTCCGTCAATCGGCCCGCGCGACCGTTGACGGCCGGCGCACGCAAACAGTCACTCGGAAACATTTGGATGAAGCACTCGATGCTTTGACTGCCGCCCTTACCCCGGTTCCTAGCACTCCGGGTGATTGGCTTGTGCGCCTTACGGAACTCGGCGCCCGCGCTCATACAATGGCGGACATTGCGCGCACGTTGACGGCGGAGCGGGGTGACAGTACGGATGTGGAGCTGCTCGCCTGGGCTGAGGCTGTGCGCGCGGCCATCGCGAGTCACACACGAGATCTCGACGCGGCAATGCCTTGGGTGCGGCTTGTCTATGGCAAGGCTCCCTCAAGTCGCGCGACAGGGCCCGAACAAGATTTGGTTTCTACGACCATGGCGCGCTTTTTTCTCTCGGTCCCGACCTTAAACGATGCGTCTGACCGCTGCCAGAGCGCCATTCGCGAACTCACGATGCTGCGCGAACGCGTGGCGAAGGACAGCGCCGTCCAGAGCGATGCCATTGCCCGAATCGATGCGATCATGGAGAGTTTCGCGCGTTCCGCCGAAGCCTGTGGAGCCCTGGCCCGGCGCTTTTCGACTCTCGTCCAGAACGCAAAAACGGTATTCGAGGAGATGGAATTTAGCTTTCTCTTCGATCGTACGCGTAAACTCTTCTCGATCGGCTATCGCGTTTCCGACAACAGCCTCGATCCGAGTTGTTACGATCTGCTGGCCTCTGAGGCGCGACTCACAAGCTTCATCGCGATCGCAAAGGGTGACGTACCATCGGCCCATTGGTTCCATCTCGGTCGCGCTTTGACACCGGTCGATCGAGGGTCCGCGCTGGTTTCCTGGTCCGGGTCGATGTTCGAGTACCTCATGCCGATGCTCGTGATGCGCTCGCCGTCGGGCAGTCTAATCGGTCAGACCTGTGTTCTCGTCGTGCGCCGTCAGAGGAAATATGGAAGCGAACGTGGCGTTCCGTGGGGCGTTTCAGAATCGGCGTACAATGCACGCGATCTACAGCTGACCTATCAGTACTCAAACTTTGGCGTACCGGGCCTCGGCCTTAAACGAGGCCTGAGTGAAGATGTGGTCGTCGCGCCTTACGCGACAGCGTTGGCGGCGATGATTGACCCGAAAGCGGCGGCAGAAAATTTCCTGCGTCTTACCAAGGCTGGCGCGAGCGGCCGCTATGGCTTTTACGAGGCGCTCGATTATACGGCCACGCGCGTCCCCGAGAACCATACGGTGGCCGTCGTGCGCGCCTACATGGCGCATCATCAAGGGATGTCCCTTGTGGCTCTCGCAAACGTCCTCCACGATGGCGTGATGCGCGCGCGCTTTCACGCCGAGCCGCGCATGCAAGCCACTGAGTTGCTGCTGCAGGAACGCACTCCACGCGACGTCTTGGTTACCCGGCCTAGAGTGGAGGAAGTGCGGGCGGTCGCAAACGTGCGCGATCTCATTCCATCGGTGCTGCGTCGCTTCGTTGCACCAGACAATCCGACTCCCGGCATCCACCTCCTCTCCAACGGACGATATTCGGTGATGGTCACTACCGCGGGCTCGGGATACAGCCACTGGCGCAACCTGGCGGTTACACGATGGCGGGAGGACCGCACGCGTGATCCCTGGGGGACGTATTTTTTCCTGCGCGACAGATCCAGCGGCCAGGTCTGGTCGGCTGCACATCAACCGAGCGGCGTCGAACCCGACACCTATGAAGTGACTTTCTCCGAAGATCGCGTAGAAATCCG
>JAICEJ010000024.1 GCA_025924215.1 Candidatus Binatia bacterium | reverse complement strand
GCGCAAGTGGCGCTGGGTGTACCTGCTGAGATGGATCGCGCCGAAATGGCGCGTGAAGTCCTGCGCCGGGAAGCGGCGAGAATCGCGCCTATTCTTGTCGATAAGAGGGCGGCGCCGGTTAAAGAAGTCATTCAGAACGGCGACGACGTCGATCTTTACCAGTTGCCGTTGATGCGCCATCACGAGATGGATGGCGGGCCTTATATCGATATGTCGAGCGTTGCTCGGGATCGCAACAGCGGCGTCTACAACGCTTCGTATCATCGGATGGAAGTCAAGGATCGAAACCATACCGGCTTCCTGATGACCTTGCAGCATATGTGGCGCATTTTCCGCGGCTACGAAGAAGCCAACGAAGAATGCCCGGTAGCCACGGTGATCGGCCATCATCCTGGCTATCAAATGGGCGCCTGCTATGGCGGCCCGTTCGAGATCAGCGAGTACGAAATCATCGGCGGCTATCTGCAGGAGCCGCTACGCTTGACGCCTTCGGAAACATGGGGTGAGCGTCTACTCGTTCCCGCTGATGCCGAAATAGTCATCGAAGGCGCGTTGCTGCCGGGAAAGCGAATGGTCGAAGGTCCGTTCGGTGAGGTGAACGGCTATCTGGGCATGCAGGGGTTTCAGCAATCGGCTTGTTACGAAGTGCGGGCGATTACGCGCCGCCGGGACGCGATGCACATGTCCATTCTCACTCCGGAAGGCGACAAGCCGTGGATGGATCTGGCGCGCGAAGGCGCTTATCTGCGCCGATGCCGCGAGGCCGTGCCCAACGTTCAATCCGTGTGTACCAGTGGCCGCCATGCTCTGTTGAATGTGTTTATCTCAATGAAAAAAATGTCCGAAGGAGATCCCGGTCGCGCCGCCGCCGCGGTTTTGACATGGGATTGGTGTAAGAATGTCTTCGTCTTCGACGAGGACATCGATGTTTACAATCCAACGGAAATTCTCTGGGCGCTGGCGACACGGGTTCAGCCCCACCGCCAAGTCTCGATCATTGGTGAAATCATGCGCGCCAGTCTTATCGATCCATCGCTGGACAGCCCGCGGTTAACCTCGGCAATGATCATCGACGCTACCCGCCCGCTGGACAGGCCGTTCTCGCCGGTGTCGAAATGTCCGGAAGAGGCTCTCGCGAGAATCCGCCTCGAAGAATATGTGCCGGGAGAGATTCTGCAGCATATTCCCGTTGACCGCACCACTTACTGGGCGTGAGCAGGGCGAGGGATAAGGCTCATCTACTTCGTTGCGCTCGCCCGATTCGCTTCGACGTACTGATTACGTACGCCTGCGCTCATCGACCATCGCGCGCCTCGCATATGAACCTTCTTGCTCGCCCGAGCTCAACAAGTAGCGGTGACATTTAACAGCTCGAAGCTCCAACGACACATCTGTTAAATGTTCCAATTGTTCCAACCGTTCCAGGTGTTCAAACCCGAACGTTCAACCAGTTCTGCTCCATGTATTATTTCGATGCGTTGAACGGCTGGAACGATTGAAATCTGCCGTTGTCTGACGTTGAACGGTTGAACCGTTAAACGGATCATTGACACACCTTCGAGGTGATCAGTATAAGCAGGTAGTTGAAGTGGAGGTTGATCATGCGTCTTCGAATAAGTTTCACCATTGCGCTGCTACTCATAGCTTCATACGGCCAAGCGGCTACGCAGACGGTGATTTCATACGCCAGTTTCAATGAACGGACGGCGGGCGCTCTTCTGGTCGCCGAAGACCAGGGGTTTTTCCGCAAACAGGATCTGGACGCGCGCCTTGTGTATGTCCGCGCGGGGAACGTTGCGCTTTCGGCATTAGCCGCAGGTGAGTCTCAATTTTATTTCGGTTCCGGCACGGGCGTTACGCTTGGCGCGGTGGCCGGCGGCTTGGATGGTGTATTCGTTGCCGGCTTGGTCAATCGGCTTACCGGTACTTTCGTCGTTCATCCGCAGATCAAAACTCCCGCACAGTTGAAAGGCCGGAACATCGGCGTCCAAAGCATCGGCGGCGGCATCTGGATGATTACGATGCTGGTGTTGGATCACTGGGGCATCGAGGCCAAACGTGATGGAATCAACCTGAGAATCGTCGGCGATGAAGCGGTTCTAGCGCAGGCGCTGGCGACCAACCTGATCGAGGGTACTTACTTGGGCTACACCTTCGGAGCGCTCATGAAGCGTCAGGGATTCAATGTGCTCGCCGATCTTGCCAGCTTGAAGATTCCCTATCAAAGCACCGGCGTATTCGTGCGGCGGAGCTTTCTCAAATCGTCACCGGAAACGGTTGAAAAAGTGCTTCGAGCCATGACTCAGGCTACGGCATACATCGAGAAGCCGGAAAACAAGACCAGTGTCATGACCAGTCTCCATAAAGGACTGCGCTTGGCGCGCTTCCAGGATGCGGAAGAAGGCTATGAGCTGATGCGGACGCTTTATGAGCGGCGCATTTATCCGAACGCCGAAGGCATCCGCAATGCCATCCGTTTGCTCGGAACCAGCAACGAGAAAATTCGCCAGCTCAAAGCCGAAGACTTGGTCGACGATCGGCTCGTCCGCAAGCTAGAGAAAGAAGGTGCCTTTGAACGTTCGCGGTAAACCGATGCGGCTGGATCTCGCCGAATTTCCAGTAAAAGAGATTCATCTAGGAAAAAGGTTTCATTATGACGGCAGGATTGTGGAAGTGGATCAGCGAGCCTTGACGGATTTAATGTTGGAGGACCGACGCATCGAAGATGCGTCCCTGGCAGTGGTTCATCCAGGCGAGAAAGTCCGGGTGACAGGGATCCGCGATATCGTCGAGCCACGGGTGAAAGTGGGCTGCCAAACTCAGGTGTTTCCGGGTACGTTAAACTCGGTAGAGCATGTCGGTGAGGGCACAACCCATCGTCTCTCTGGAATGGCGGTGATAGCCACCGCTGCCTACGAGGGAACAGTCCGCGCCGGCCTGGCGGTGCAGCGAAGCGCGCTTCTGGATATGTGGGGACCGGGGGCGAATGCTTCGCGGTTTAGTTCGCTGCTCGGGCTGGTGCTGGTGATGCGCCTTAAAGAAACGCTGTCCGATCTCGACGCGCATCAGGCGATTCAAGGCGCGGAGCTGAAGGTGGCACAGCGACTTGCCGAACTCACCGTCGGCCACCGCGCCGAAAGCACCGAAGCGTTCGATTTAAGCGTTACGCGGCCGAACTTGCCGGCGGTCGTGTTGATTCAAGGTTGTCTCACGGATAGCCATAACGTTCACTCGGGCGTGAGTTACTACGGCTTGCCGATTCGCGATTCACTGGCGACATTTGTGCACCCCAACGAACTGCTCGACGGCGCGATCACCGTGACAGCCACTCGAGCGGTCGGCCATTTCCCGATTACTTGGGACTGGCAAAATCATCCGCTGGCACTGGGATTGAGCCGCCAGCACGGCAAGCAGATTAATTTTCTCGGCGTGATCCTCGAACGCATTCAGTTCGACACTTTCCTGGGGAAGGAGGTGGCGGCGCATAGCGCATCTCAGCTGGCAGCGACGCTCGGGGCCGCCGGCGCGCTGGTTGCGTGGATCGGTTCCGGAAATGCATTCGTTGAATTGATGCTGACCATTCGCGCTTGCGAACAGCGCGGTATCAAAAGCGTGCTGATCACCTACGAGTTCGGTGGCAAGGACGGTGTCGATTCACCGTTGCTTTATTACCTACCGCAGGCCGATGCGGTAGTCAGCAGTGGCAGCAGAGATCGTTGGCTCGAACTTCCCGCGCCCGAGCGTGTGGTCGGACCGTATAAGGAATTTTCGATTTTGACTTACCCCGGAGCCCCGGTTGTGCCAGCGATGGGAGAAATAACCCTGGATGCGCGCGACATGTTGATTGGCGGCGTCGATAATTGGGGAAGTCAAAGCTGGCGATGCAATGCGTACTGAACCGGTTACCGGACTTCAACCGATGCAAGCATCAAGCGGGGAGCAAACAGTATCCATTCCTGCGGATTTGGCTGAAGCATCTACGAATGAATTTGAATGATACTGGTTCGATCATATTAGGCGAGTGAAAGGCAGGTACGACGGTGCGTAAAATGATCAAGGGCCTCGGAGTTTTAACGTTATGCCAGTCATTACTGTTCATTCTTATGGCAGGCAGTAGCGGCGCAGCGACTATGTCAGAGGTGACGGCGAAAGTCAGCACACTCAATCCTCAGGACAAACAAAATTTTCTCGTCAAGGGAGCTCAAAAGGAAGGCGAGCTGGTTTATTACGGAACTATTTTGGTCAATGAATTTAGCGAGCTCGGCAAGGCTTTCAATGCGCGCTATCCCTTCTTGAATCTAAAACACTACTACGCGCCACGCGAGGGAATTCTCAACCGCTCGCTCACCGAGGCTCGCGCCGGCAGCCATGCCGTGGACGCGATTCAGGTCGATTCGAGCTACGGTTACCAGCTCATCAATGAAAATTTAGTCCATTCTTACGCCTTGGCCGCTCGGGATCGATTCTATGATGGGACCTACGATCCGAGCGGCTCGTGGCACAGCATGTATTATTTGACCACCGCGTTGATTTACAACACAACTTTGGTCAAGCCCGAGTCGGTGCCGCAAACTTATGACGCGCTTCTCGATCCGTCGTGGAAAGGCAAACTGCTGTTCGACCCCGAAGCCGGCTACATTCTGGCAGCGATGGAGCAGGCATGGGGACGGGAGAAGTCGGTGGACTATCTGACGAAGCTGCGCAAGCAGGATCTCAGCTTCAGGCGCGGCGGCGCCTTGACCACTCAGGTGGTGAGTTCAGGCGAGTATCCCATCGGCATCGCTATCAATGGCGAAACCTCCGCCGCCATTCGCGACAAGGGAGCGCCGTTGGGATTCAAAGTATTAGCGCCGAAGATCGTAAAGCCCGAGGGTTTGTTTCTTGCCAGGAACTCGCCGCATCCGCATGCGGCATTGCTTTTCGCCGATTGGGTACTTTCGGAAGAAGGGCAAGCAGTGTTGGCAGGCAAACTCGGGAAAGGGGTTGCGATGAAGGGAGTGCGCAGCAAATTTCAGGAATTTCAACTTCAGCCTGACTACGTGGTAACTCCCAAGCTCGGGCCCAATCTCAAAGCCTACGTCGAGGAATTTGCTAAGCTAGTCGGTGCACGATAGCTGTCTTTAACGACCTGCAACGCCGAATAGGTAATCCAGGCATGAAACTCGATGTCGCCGAATTTCCGGTCAAGCATTTACGCCTGGGAGGGCGTTTCGCATATCGGAACGGCACATTGGAAATGGACGAAGCGGAATTGGTCGATCTGGTGCTCCAGGATCCGCGCATAACTAACGCTTCGCTCGCCGTGGCCATGCCCGGGGAGAAAACCCGCATCACCGGCATTCGCGATATCGTCGAGCCGCGCTATAAGGTTGCGGGAAACGGCCAGGTCTTTCCTGGGGTTCTCGGGCCGGTTGCGGATGTGGGAGAGGGGACGACGCACCGGCTTTCGGGAATGACGGTGATTGCGGCGGCGGCGTACGAAGGCACCATCCGCGCCGGCACCACCGTGCAGCGCAGCGCCATTTTAGATATGATGGGAGCCGCGGCAGAGATCTCGCGCTTCAGCGCGCACGCGCATCTGGTGGTGAGCTTTCGCCTCGCCTCTGGGCTGGGCGAACTGGATGCGCATACCGCGATTCAATTGGCCGAATACAAAGTCGCCCGGCGGCTGGCGCAAATAACAGTTGAACTCTCGCCTGAATCGGTTCGCAGCTTCGATCTGAGCGCGGAGACTCCCGGCCTGCCCAGAGTGCTGCTGCTCCAAGGCTGTATTACCGATCCGCAGCATGTTCACTCGGGAATTGGCTACTATGGCCTGTCGCTGCGCCAATCGATGGCGACCTTCCTCCATCCCAATGAGCTCTTTGACGGCGCGATCACGGTGGACACCACTCGTTCAGGTCGCGGATACTATCCAACTACGTGGGATTGGCAGAATCATCCGCTGGTGCTGCGGCTGTACGAAGCCCATGGAAAAGATCTCAACTTTGCCGGCGTGATTTTGCAGCGCATCCGTTTCGAGACTGCGCACGGGAAAGAAGTCGGCGCGCAGAATGCTGCGCGTCTGGCGAAAATGTTTCGCGCCGACGGAGCGCTGCTGACCTGGATCGGCGGCGGCAATGCTTTCGTCGACGTCATGTTGACGGTCCAGGCGTGCGAGCGTAACGGAATTGATACCGTGTTGGTGACCTATGAACATGGCGGCAAGGAAGGCCGCGATAGCCCGCTGCTTTTCTATTTGCCGGAAGCCGATGGCGTGGTTACGACCGGCAGCTTGGATCGCGCCGTCGAGCTGCCGGCGATGGACAAAGTAATCGGTCCGTACAATGAGATCAAAGTATTATCCTATCCGGGCGTGCCTGCGAGTCCAGCCCGCGGCGCTCTGTCGCTGGAAGGAAGGGATGTGATCATCGGTGGAGCGGACATTTGGGGCGAGCAAGGATGGGTATGCAGGGATTACTAGCAGCTGCTCAGATTATAAAGATAAAAGCGGAAATCAAACGCGGAATTTAATTTTTCAGCTTTCATAATTCTTCTTTTTCGCGCAGCACTATGGCTATCGATGAATACGCGAAAGATGATAGGGTGGCTTCTATTTAATGGATCGCTGCAAAGGAGGATTCTCTGATGACCACAATCGTCCATGTCGTTAATCAGTTCTTTGCCGGGTTTGGAGGCGAAGAGAAGGCGGGCATGTCTGTCGGCGTGATCGAAGAGGCCGCCGGCGCGGCGCGCGGGCTGCAGTCGCAGCTCGGTGCTGAAACTAAGGTCGCATGCACGATCTATTATGGCGACAACTACTTTCACGAGCATAGTGAGGAAGCCATCAAGGCAATCCTCGAAGCGGTTCGTTCACAAGGGGCGCAAGCGGTAGTCGCCGGTCCGGCGTTTAATTCCGGGCGATATGGCATGAGCTGCATCGAGATTTGTCACGCCGTTGCCACGACCCTGGAAATTCCCTGCGTCACCGCAATGCACGAAGAAAATCCAGCCATCGGCACATATCGCGACTTGGCCGATCCTCGGGTTTTCTGTTTACCGACAACAGAGACCGCCGCCGGCATGACCGATGCGCTCAAGGCGATGGCGAAATTAGTCTCTCGCCTGGCCCGAGGCGAGACCATCGGGCCGGCGTTGCAGGAGGGTTACTTTAGCCGCGGTATCCGGCGTTTGGAAAAAACTGATCGGAGCGGCGCCGATCGCGCCATTGATATGTTGCTGAAAAAGATCAATCACGAGCCCTTCACTACTGAAGTGCCGATGGAGGCCTGGGACGATATTGCGCCGGCTCCGCCTCTCGACAATTTAAAAGCCCGCAACATTGCCGTCATCACCACCAGCGGCGTCGTCCCCTGGGGCAATCCGGATCGGTTCAAAACCTATCGCAACACCCACTGGCGTAAATACAACATTGCCGAGCTCAAAGAGCTCGAACCGGGAAAATGGGAAGCTGTTCATGGCGGCTATAATGTCGCCTACATGAACAAGAATCCGCACTATGGCGTGCCGCTGGATGCGCTTCGGTCGTTAGAATCGGAAGGAGTGATCGGCTCCGGCAAACTGTATCCGGCCTATTACGTTATTCCAGGCAATCAGGGCTCCCCTGCGGTGATGCGCCGCGTCGGCCAGGAAATTGCCGCCGATCTGAAGAAGGACAATGTCGAGGGCGTGCTCTTTGTCGCCACGTGAGGGACTTGTAGTCGCAGCGGCGCTGTGATGAGCAAAGAACTCGAGAAGGCGGGACTTCCCGTAGCCCTGGTGAGTGCGATGTATCCTGTGGCCGAGCAGGTGCGAGCCAACCGCATCGTTAAAGGCGTCAGCATACCTCATCCTTGCGGCGATCCGAGCCTGCCGCAAGATCTCGATGCGCGGCTGCGGCGCGAGATCGTTCAGACCGCGTTGAAAGCGCTCGAATCCGAAGTCGCGGGACCGACGCTATTTACCCCGAATATGGCGGTGAGCGGGTAAGCAAGTATGCGACTCGAACTGGCTGATTACCCGGTCAAAAACATCCGTCTGGACCGGTCATTTGAATACCGCGCCGGAACGCTCACGATCGATCAGCCTGCGTTGGAGGAAATAATCCTGCGTGACGGGCGAATCGCCGAAGCATCCTTGGCTGTGGTTTGTTCTGGCGATAAGGTGCGCATCACCGGTATTCGCGACATCGTTGAGCCCCGGGTGAAAGTTAGCGGCAACGGTCAGGTGTTTCCCGGGATACTCGGACCGGTGGAAGCGGTCGGCGCCGGTCGCACCCATCGCTTATCCGGCATGGCTGTGATCGCGACGGCGGCGTACGAGGGAACCGTTAGAGCCGGACTGGGCGTGCAGCGAAGCGCCCTCCTCGATGCATGGGGAGCGGGCGCGGCGGCGTCAAAATTTGGCGGCCTTTCGCATCTGGTGTTGATCATGAAGCTGCACGATGGGCTTTCGGAACTCGATGCACACACGGCAATTCAAACCGCTGAGTTCCAAGTTGCCCGCCGTCTTGCCGAGACGACCATCGGCATTGAGGCCGCAAACCTAGAGGTTTTCGATCTCAGCCAAAGGGATGCGGATTTGCCGAACGTGGTCTTAGTTCAAGGCTGTTTGACCGACAATCATCATGTTCATTCAGGTGTGAGCTATTACGGTCTGCCGATACGAGAATCGCTCTCGACCGTGGTTCATCCCAACGAGTTGCTCGACTGTGCCATGGCAGTCAATGCCACCCGCGGCATCGGTTATTTTCCGATTACCTGGGATTGGCAGAATCATCCTCTGATGCTCGCGCTTTACCGCGATCACGGCCGGCGCTTGAATTTTAGCGGTATGATTTTGCAACGCATTCGTTACGAGACTTTTCATGGCAAGGAAGTGATCGCCCAAAACGCCGCGCAATTGGCGGCGACTCTCGGCGCGCAGGGGGCGGTCGTGACCTGGCTAGGTTCCGGTAACGCCTTCGTGGACGTGATGCTGACGGTGCGCGCGTGTGAACAGCGCGGCATCGCCACGGTGCTGGTAACCTATGAGTACGGCGGCAAGGACGGCGTCGATTCGCCGCTGCTGTTCTATGTTCCGGAAGCAGATGCCGTGGTAAGCACTGGCAGCCGCGACCGCTGGTTGGAGCTCCCCGAAGCCCAACGTCTGGTCGGCCCGTACGATCGGGTGCAGATTCTCAGCTACCCTGGCGCACCGGTGGCGCCGGCCGACGGAAAACTAACCTTTGACGCGCGCGATATGGTGATTGGCGGTGTCGATAATTGGGGTAAGGAATCCTGGATCTGCAATGCGTACTAGCAGGCAATCCACATTTCATCAATCTGTTAGCCCGGAACAATCTTTCGTGACAGCGATCTTCATCTCTTATCGTTTCTTCTCCGGGCTCGCCTCTTGATCGGCAGCCTCATAATTTATACATCCTGAAGAGCAGCCATGTCGAATTTTCTGCCCGTGATAAAAGCAGCCTCCAGCGTCCTGATCCATACCCCGGGTCTGACACGTTATGGGTCAAAACCGCAACGGGAAATTGCCGCCAATCCGGCGCGTCTCGCGGACTTGAACCGAAGTCTTAGGTCCTTTCAGCAAGCGCAGGGCTACTTGCCCAATCAAGTTTTCATCGGCGAACAAGCGCCTGAGAAACTCTTGTTAGTCAGCCGGCCGTGGTTCGGAAAGCCGGCGACACTCACTGAGGAGCGAAAAACCTTCGGCAGCATCGTCGACGAAAAATTGTTTCTCGCGCTGATCGCGCTGGCGGATCCGTTTAGACATGTTGCCTTGCTCGACCGTTTCTGGAATGAAATTGCCGCGCCTCTGCAGCAATCAACTGTTTGCAGATCGCTTGCGACGATTGCTCCGAATCTTATTGACTCAAACAAGCTGAAGACGATTATCGCTCAAGGCGACGGCCTGCAGCTCTTTACTGGCCGTGAGCTCGAACCGGTGGGCTGGATCGCCAACGGGCATCACGAAGATGAGTCGCTATCTGCGACAGTGTTGTTGGAGAATTTGTGTGGCAAAGTCTCGGCGGCTTTGTCGCTTGAGGAAATCTTTGCCGGAAATCCGGGCCTAAAGAAGCAAGAGGTCGATTTCGTGTTGGGCTGTTCGGAGGAGGCCATCGGCGATCGTTATCAGCGCGGCGGCGGCAATTTAGCCAAAGCGATCGCCGAGTTTTCCGGTTGTGAGATGGCTTCCGGTTTCGACATTAAAGATTTTTGCGCCGCGCCGATTCCGGCGATGGTCACCGCCGCCGCGCTCGTGCAAAGCGGTGTCGCGGAAAATATCATTGTTGTCGGTGGATCGTCTCTGCCGAAGCTCGGCATGAAGTTTCTTTATCATCTTGAAAAAAACATTCCGGTGTTGGAGGACATGCAGGCGGCAGTTGCGGTTTGGGTCGGCCGGGATGATGGCAAAAGCCCGATTATCAATCTGGCCGGCGTCGGCCGTCATCCGGTATCGGCCGGCGCGTCATTGGATCAGCAGCTTAAATCACTGGTTGTCGACCCGCTTAACCGGCTCGAGCTGGCTGTGCCGGCGATCGATAAATTTGTCACCGAATTGCACAACCCGGAGATCACCTTGCCGGCGAACGGCGGAGACGTTGCGGAGCGAAATTACCGGATGCTCGGGGCCGTCCTGGTCAAGGCGGGCAAGCTGGCAAAAAACGATCTTGCGGCTTTCATGAAAGAAAAGGGATTGCCCGGCTATGCGCCAACCCAGGGCCACATCGCCTCCGCAATGGCTTATGTGCCGCATGCAGTCCAAGAACTAACCCAGGGAGAATTCAAGCGCTGTTTTCTTTTTGCCCGAGCTAGTTTATTTTTGGGGCAGATGACGCAACTGAGCGATGGCATGTCGGTGATATTGGAACGACAGCCATAAGAGATGAAACAGGGATGTTAGTGAGGTGAGAACGACAGTGATACAAATGAAATGGCATGTCGGTGATGTTGGAGCGACAGCCATAAGAGAAAGAATGGCATGTTGTTAGGTGAGAGCGACAGTGACAACAGATGAAATGGGCATGTCGGTGATGTTGAAACGACAGGAATAACCGGAATCAAGTTCTCAAGTTAGCTTAGATTGAGAGGAACTGCATGGAACTTCGAGGCAAGAAAATCGCAATTCTCGGCGAACGAGATGGGGTGCCGGCCCATACCATTGAACAGGCTATCGAGAATCTGGGTGCTGAGGTAGTCTACGCGACCACCCAGTGCTTTGTTTGAACTGCCGCCGGCGCGGTGGACCTTGAGGTTCAAGGTCGAGTCAAACAACTGGCAGAGGAATACGGTGCGGATGATCTCGTCGTGCTACTCGGCGCACCCAACGTCGATGCGGCGCTCGTGCAGTTCGAAACCATGACCCGCGGCGATCCGACCTATGCTGGGCCGCTCGGCGGCATCGAGTTAGGTTTGCCCGTATACCATGTCTTCGAGCCGGAAGTTAAGGCGATCATCGACCCTGATCGTTACAGTGACCTGATAGAGACCCTGGAACTGGGGCTTGAAGCCGACGCGATTGTCGAGGCGATTCAACAATCTCGGGCCGGAGAGAATCAATAGCAGGAGCCAGACTCTATCAAGTTGTCGGGCAAGTTCAGCGATCGAGAAGATGGGACAGCACAGCCGACGGAGCTCGCCGAAACGGAACAAAATTCAGTTTAATCCGGATCGACCGCTCCATCAGAAACCGACCAGCTAATTTGATTTCGAAAAAAGACAGCAGAACCCCAAAGCGTTATAGTAGCTAGCCGTTTCACGGGCAAAGAATTCAGAAAACCCTGGGGATGAAATGACTTACTCCATCCCATCCATTTTTAACCTTAAATTCTTTAAGATATTCATCTAGCAAGAACTGCGCTTCCTCTTCCGAAATGATTCCCTTTTTCTTCGCAGACGCTATCGTCTTGCCCCAAATGCGCATTTCCAGCTCTTTCCTATTCACCTTAACCCTCCAAGTTGAGAATCCAAATTAGTTAGCAATTTTTTGCTAGAAAGCCAAGCGCAAAAATCCTGTCAGGCGGCCCGTCTTGACGGGATGCTCTCGAGGCAGGTGATAAACCGATCTTATGTTCCCGTGCCCACAGGCATATCGATTCAGTTATGAAGGATCACAATTGGAGCTTAGCTCAACGTGACGCATATCGTTGGAATTAACGGGCGTTTCCCAGGCAAAAAAGCTATACTTGCGGCCTAGTTGAGAGTATCTATCTTAACTGAAGGATTTCCAGTGGAACATACTACTTATGTCGCGGAGACCGATTGGCGCGGAAAAGATGATAGCTCTGCGGCGGCCGACATCGGATTGCGATCGCCGACACGGATGAGGTGAAATGACATGGCGCACCATGCGTTTGTCGCGATGCCCTTTGGCATCAAGGAAGATATTGACTTCAATGCGGTATTTCGTGAGTTGATCAAACCGGCTTTGGAAGGCGCGGGCTTTAAAGTATTTCGCGCCGACGAAGAGATGCGCGCCGGCAATATCCGCACGGATATGTTCCAGGAACTGCTGCTCGCGGATCTTGTGGTTGCCGACTTGTCCATTGACAATCCCAACGTCTGGTACGAACTTGGCGTGCGCCATGCGCTCAGGAAGCGGGGCGTAGTTCAGATTAGCTGCCGGCGCGATCAAACGCCCTTCGATGTTCTTACCGAACGTTCGGTTCGTTACCGAATCGCCAAAAACACCCCGGCCGCAGCGGTTCCCGACCCGCAGTACCTCGAGGATGACAAGAAAAATTTATCCGATATCGCTACTCATACGATCAATGCCTGGTATGGACGCAAGGTGAGTCCAGTCTATCATCTGTTACGCTATTTGGACGAGCCTGATTGGAAGTCTCTCCGGATCGAAGAAGCCAAAGAGTTTTGGGAGCAATATGAAGGATGGGCGGATCGGATCGAGATAGCCAGGAGAGGCAATCGTCCTGGCGATATTCTTGTTCTGGCCGGCGAGGCGCCTACTCGCGTTTTTCACCTCGAGGCACTCCAGAAGGCCGGCCGGGCGCTGCTTTCAGTGGGCCAATTCAAGTTGGCTCTGGCACAGTATGAGGAGGCGCTGGCGATCCGACCTAGAGATTTAGAGAGTCGACGGCAGAAATGCCTATTACTCGGCCGGCTAAAAAAGCATGATGATGCCAAAGAGTGCATCGAGGCTTTGATCGATGAATTCCCTCAAGATGCCGAGAGTTGGGCGATGCGCGGGCGCGTGGAAAAAGACGCGTGGGTGGATTGCTGGAAGCAGGACGGAAGATCTGTGGTCGATATGCGCCGGGAAGCGGAGAGCGAAAGCGCAACCCTATGCGAAGCGATCAACGCCTACTCCACCGGATTCCGCAAAGATCCGGCGCACTACTACTCGGGAATCAATGCTGTGACCTTGCTGCATCTGATGGCTCACCTGTCGTCCGATGAGCCGAAAGCCGAGGTGCTGCGCACGGAGATGGAAGGCGGAGTGCGCTGGGCGATCCGTGGCGCTTTGGAGAGAAATCCCAAAGATTACTGGGCGCGCATCAGCTTGGCCGAATTGGAAGTTTTAGTGGGGGCGAAGCCAGCGATCGATGCGGCATACAAAAACGCCGTCGCGGTGGCTGATAAGGATTGGTTCAAACTCAATTCATCACGCCAGCAGCTCGAGCTGCTGGGACTTTTAGGTTTTCGTCCGGAGGAAGTTGAAGCTGGGCTGGCGGTTCTCGATCGCGCGTTAAGCCGGCTCAATGCACCGGATAAGACCTGGGCGCCACGACAGGTTTTGCTATTCAGCGGTCATATGATCGATGCTCCGGACCGGCCCGAGCCGCGATTTCCTGCCGATAAAGAGAAAATCGCTGCGGCGGCAATAGCGGCTACCCTGGAAAAGTTAGACGCGGGGGCGGCGGACCTAGCTCTCTGCGGTGGCGCATGCGGCGGCGACCTGTTGTTTGCCGAAGCCGCCCTTCAGCGCGGGATTAAACTCGAACTACGATTAGCCTTGGACGAGCCGACGTTTTTGCGGAAGTCGGTCTCCTTCGCTCCGGGCAGCTGGACGGAACGCTACTTCAAAGTTAAAGCTCATCCAAATACCACAACGTTGGTGATGCCCGAAGTGCTAGGACCGTTACCCGCGGCAGCAAACCCGTTCGCGCGGCTAAACCTTTGGCAGCTTTACACTTCGCTGGCATGGGGGCCGGAGAAGGTGCGCTTTGTTTGTCTGTGGAACCGGAGCGGCGGCGACGGGCCCGGCGGCACCCAGCATATGTTTGAGACCGTGCAGAAGTATTCAGGCAGGGTTTATGTGATCGACACAACGACTTTGTGGTGATGGGAGATCGGCAATGAGTTTGGCGGATAAGATCAAAAGCATAGGACCGAAGAAAATATTAGCGCTGGACGGCGGCGGCATTCGCGGCATTTTGACGGTGGAAGTGCTGGCGAAGATAGAACATATGCTGCGACACAATTTACGGCGGGGCAACGATTTTGTGCTGGCGGATTATTTTGATTTTTTTGCCGGCACCAGCACCGGAGCGATCATTGCCGCCTGTCTCTCCTGGCGAATGAGCATCGATCGTATTCGTGACTTTTACCTGCAAAACGGCCGGGAGATGTTCGATAAAGCGTCATTACTGAATCGCTACTACCGGCATAAATTCGAAGATCAAAAACTCTCTGCCCGGCTGCGCCAGGAGTTTGGCGCCGACACCACCCTGGGGAGTGAAAAGATCGACGGGTTGCTGATGATGGTCATGCGCAACGCTTCGACCGATTCACCTTGGCCGATATCGAATAATCCACGCGCCAAATACAACGATCGCGCGCGCGCGGATTGCAATCTGAATTTGCCGCTGTGGCAGTTGGTTCGAGCCAGTACCGCCGCGCCAACCTATTTTCCGCCCGAAGTGGTGCGGGTCGGACAAAAGGAATTCATCTTTGTCGATGGCGGTATCACGATGTACAACAACCCGGCGTTCCAGGCCTTCCTGATGGCTACGGTGGAAGCGTTTAATCTGAACTGGCCGGTGGGCGAAGATAATCTGCTCGTTGTATCGGTTGGGACCGGAACGAGTCCGGACGCAAACGCCGACCTGCGGCCGGATGAAATGAACGTGCTCTACAACGCCAGCTCGATACCCTCGGCATTAATGGCAGCGGCGCTGAACGAGCAGGATTTTCTATGCAGAGTCTTCGGTAAATGCCTGGCCGGAGATCCGCTGGATCGCGAAGTCGGCAATATGATCGGCACGAGAGGCCCTGTCCAACCAAGGCTTTTTACCTATCTGCGGTACAATGCCGAATTGACGCGGCACGGGCTGGATGGTCTCGGACTTCCGAATGTCGAGCCCCAGAACGTGCAGCAACTTGACTCCATCGAGTATATTGCCGATCTCCAGGCCGTTGGCTCAGCGGTGGCGGACAGAAAAGTTTCTTTCGATCATTTTGCCGGCTTTTGCTAACACTAAAGCCTAGCTGCTCGCAGTTATCGTTGATAAACTTACAATTTGAAGATAGCGCGGGAAAGGTGTGCAGCCTTTTTTCTGCGAGCCCAGAATATCCAATCAACACTGGCGTTCGTTCGGCTGCTCTCCTTGACGGTCCAAATCACAGCAGCTATTCTCCGGGACATTCATGGCTTTAATTAGTCAAGTTTCTTGAAGCATTCACAGCGCTATTTATGGACCAAGAAATCTTCGCTCGCCTTAAGCAGCGCATCGCCGACCAAGGACTCGACGCGCTGATCGCAATCTCTCCCGAGAACGTAACCTATGTCTCTGGATTTGTGGTGCCCTCGCAATCGTTAATGCGCTGGCGTCACGCGATCTGTATAGTCACTTGCGATGGGCAGCCAACCATGGTCGCCATTGACATGGAAGCGAGCACAGTCAAAGCGCACGCGGGCATCGATGATTTGCGTATTTATCGCGAGTTCAGCGATGATCCGATGGAGAAACTAGCGGAGGCGCTAACAGATCTTGATCTCGCTAGAGGTAATCTCGCCATCGAAATGGAATATCTACCGGCTAAAGATTTCGCTACTCTGCAGAGACTTCTTCCTGATGCTCGCTGGAGCGCCGGCGATGCGATCTTTAATAAGGCCCGTCAGATAAAAACAGCCGGTGAGCTTTCGCTGTTACGATCACTCAGTAAGCTGACGGACAAGGCGATTGGCGATACCTTGATGGGGGCCAAGCCCGGTATCAGCGAGCTAGAGCTAGCCGGCCGACTACTGACCGATCTGTTTGCCGGCGGCGCAGAAAACTACAAGCTCATGATCATCGCGTCCGGCGAACGCAGCCAATTCCCCAACGTTGGGCCTACTGAACGCAAGCTGCAAAAAGGCGATTTGATTCGCATGGAAATCTTTGGCCAGAAGAATGGTTATTTGGCCGGAGTGTGCCGCACGGCTGTGGTCGGGCAGGCAACTTCCGAGCAGCAGAAAATCTGGGCCAACCTGATTGAATGCAAATATCTGGTGATGGATTTGATCAAGCCCGGCGCTCGCTGCAAGGAGATTTACCAAAGCTTCCTGGCAAAGTTTAACGAATTGGGTTTCGACCCAATCAGCTTCGTCGCCCATGGGATCGGCCTGCATCTCCACGAAGAGCCCTATATGGGCCGTTACGGCGACGAGATTGTCGAAGCCGGAATGGTCGGAGCTTTCGAACCGTTGGTTTATATTACCGGACGCTTCGGCATGCAAAACAAGGATATGTTTTGCGTTTCCCAAAAAGGTTGCGAGTTGCTGTCCGATTACACACCGGCGGACACGTTGTTAAGAGTCGGTTGAGAAGCATGAAGATTACGTTTATAGAGACCATCCCGATTCGCCTGCCGACGCGCAGGTTGCACCAGTGGGCCAGTTTGACGACACCCATCGGTGTCTATGTGATCATTAAATTACACACCGATGATGGTTTGGTTGGCCTCGGTGAAGCGCCGGTGCTGAAGGATTGGGGCGGTGATTATGGCAGGTATTTTGGGGAAACGCCGCAGACCACGATTCACATCATCAATGATATTCTTGCGCCGGCATTGAAAGACCAAGATCCCCGCCGCTTCGAAGCGATCCATGCTCTCATGGACAAAGCCGTCAAAGGATATCCTTATTGTAAAGCGGCTATCGATGCCGCGCTGTACGACGTCGTCGGCAAGGCTCTGAACGTTCCTGCGTACCAGCTGCTCGGTGGTTGTTTTCGCGAGCGGGTCAGCATCGCGCACAGTCTGGGGCTGATGGAAATCGACAAGGCTGTGGAAGAAGCGATTCAGGCAAAAGCCGAAGGCGTCAGGACGATCAAACTCAAAGGGGGCGTCGATCAGAAGCGGGATGTCGATCTGGTTAGGCAGATCAGAAAAGCCATTGGTCCCGATTTGCATATCTGCGTCGATGCCAATCAGGGTTATCCGACCGTCAAGGTGGCGGTTGGAATAATCAAAGCCATGGAAGAATACGACCTCTTCTACATGGAGCAACCGGTTCAGGGGATCGATCACATGGCCGAGGTCGCGCGACGCGTCAACACACCGATCATGGCCGACGAGAGCGCCTGGACAGCGCAAGACGTGCTCGAGATTGTTCATAAGAAAGCGGCCGACATCATTTCGATTTACACAACCAAGCCGGGCGGAATGTTCAAAGCTAAAAAGGTTGCCGCCGTTGCTGAAGCCGCGGGATTGCCTTGCAATGTAAACGGATCAGTAGAAACGGGAGTCGGTAACGCAGCCAATCTGCACCTAGCTGCATCGACCGGGGTTGTTACATACGGCTGTGTGGTGCCGGTTTCTTCGCCCACGGAGAAAGCGAAAAAAGGGATTGCAGGAATTTATTACCAGGACGACATCATCAGCGAACCGTTCGCTTTCGACAATGGCGATATCATTGTTTCACCTAAACCGGGGCTGGGCATCGAACTGGATGAAGACAAACTGGAACACTATCGAATCAAGTCCTAATTAGCAGATTCCAACCAGCTCGAGTCGTTTCGGGCATTTCCTAGCGTAAGTTCTTAGAATTTTGCGTCAAGCATATTCGTGACGTATGGCAATTCGTAAAATCGCCGTCTTGGGCGCGGGCAATGGCGGGTGCGCAACGGCGGCTGATTTGACGCTGCGCGGCTACGAAGTTCGGCTGTTTTCCCGGTCCGATGCGACTCTGCTGCCGATTATCAAGCAGGGTGGTATCACGCTTTTAGAGGCCGGCGAGGAAAAGTTTGCCGCTCCCTATTTTCACAGCCCGCATATTGTCCCGGTTATCGAAGGCGTGGACCTGATTATTGTTGCAGCGCCGGCGGTTGCGCATGAATATCTGGCGCAAAGCATGGCAGCACATCTCCGAGACGGCCAAGCTATTCTCTTAAATCCCGGCCACACTGGAGGCTCGCTGCATTTTGCCAACATCCTGCGTCGGTGCGGCAATAAGGCCACCGTCAGACTGTGCGAGACTGTGACCTTGACCTATATTTGCCGCATGGTGAAACCGGCCCACGTGGAAATCTATCGGCGCACAACAAATCTGCGCTGCGCCGCTTTTCCCGCAGCGAACACCGACGATTTGATCGACGAAATTCAGAGTATTTACCCCAATGTTACAGTTGCTCAGAACGTGCTTGAAACGGGTTTGTCGAACATCAACGCCATCATGCATCCGGCGGGAATGCTCGGCAACGTGGGTTGGATCGAAAATACCGCTGGTAATTTTCTGTATTACCGCGAAGGAGTAACCCCGGCGATCGCGGCGTGGATTGAAGAGGTCGATAAGGAGCGCTTGCAGATTGTTAAGAGCCTCGGGCTTAAGCCGACACCTTTCATTGATATCTTTTATCAAGCTGGGCTGACTTCGGCTGAAGCACGGGCCAGCGGTTCCATTTATCGCGCGATTCATGAAAGTGAGCCTAACTTCAAGATCAAGTCCCCGGCGTGCCTTGATCACCGTTACCTTCATGAAGACGTTGGCTACGGCTTGGTGCCTATGGCCGAAATTGGCCGGCTCTTTGGTATTGTAACTCCGGTGATGAACTCGTTGATCAGGCTGGCTTCAGTGGCTAATGGAATCGATTATTCAAGAGAAGGTCTAACTTTAGAGAAAATCGGGCTTGCGGATATTACGCCGGAAACCTTGCCGGTTATTTTGCAGCATGGGTTTTAGCAGTTCCTAACCGATAATCCGGAGCAACGAACACGAGGCATGCGAGCTCACGAAGGCTCTAAAAAGGGAAGGTGGGTTTATGCGGTTGGGCTTATGCTTTGACGGATTCTATTCAATTCAGGAGATGATCGAACTCGCCCGGCTCGCCGATGAGGCTAGCATGGAGTCGCTTTGGATGTCCGACCATCTCTGCTTTAGAGATTCGCTGACGACCTCGATGGCTCTGCTCGCCTCGACTGAACGGATCAAGGTCGCGCCCGCGCCATTGAGTCCATATTCGCGCGCACCGATCATCTCCGCCATGTCGCTGGCTACGATGGAGGAATTTGCGCCAGGGAGGGTGATTGCCAGCCCGGGAACTGGAAACGCCGCCGCGCTGAAAGAAGCCGGCATCGAGTCGCCGCGGCCGTTGAAAACGATGCGTGAATACGTCGACATCCTTCGTCGATTGTTGAAGGGAGATTCGGTTGATTTTAAAGGCGAGATGTTTCGGCTGAACGGTCCGAAGATGGGGTTCGTGCCGTCGACGCCAATTCCAATGTATGTCACTGCGGTGCGTCCGCGAATGCTTCAGCTGGCCGGTGAAATCGGCGATGGCGTCTTGCTTTCGGGCGGGTGCTCTCCGGCATATATCACGCGGTGCATTACCGAAATCCGGAGCGGCGCGGCGAGAGCCGGCAAATCGGTCAACCAGGTAGATGTAGCGGGTTTTATCACTGCGGCGGTTTCAGAGAATCCGTGTGAGGCCATCGACGCCAACAAGCTTTTTCTCGCTTATATCTTTCGCAACACTCACCACGCCGAGAACATTCGGCTCGGCGGCGGCAAAGTCGACCAGGAGGGATTGGCCGCAGCGGTGGGCAAGCGAGATTGGGATAGGGCGAAGAAATATATCACCGACGAGATGGTTTTTGCCCACTCCGTAGCCGGGACTACGGCACAATGCGGCAAACAGTTGGAGGAATTTGTCAAAGCCGGCCTGAGTCTACCGGTTCTATTACCTATGGGCACCCAAGCAATGAGAAAAAACGTTGTCCGCATGGCCGCGGCGATAGTCGCCTAATTCCGAGGTTGCTTGAGGATCGCTCTATAACATTCAAAGGATTTCAGGGTTCTCTTCGGTCCGATAGGCCGAATCCATTTCAGCGGCAGTGAGCGATGAAACCTTTACTTCGATTCTGATAGGTATCTTAATTATCGCTTTCAGGGGGACTGCTGCGACCTTTAGAGATGGCATGGTTGAGCCGAGTGCCCACAAATATGAAGCAATGAATCACGGCTTTTCTTGACTTAGGGGCTTCCGATATATACTTATTACCCCTGCTTAATCGTTCGCACTAATAAGGAGGTTCCATGGGTTGGAAAATAAGCCTGAGTGTCTTTCTCATAATAGCTTGGCTGTCGGTTGGCAATGCGGTGGCGCAGCAACCAAACATCGAGGCCGCCAAGAAAGAAGGCAGAGTCGTTGTATATGGGGCCCAGGTTCCTCAGGCCATGAAACCGCTGCATGCGGCATTTGAAAAAAAATACGGCATCTCGGTTGAATACTGGCGCGGCTCGTCGACAGGCGTATCGGAACGGGCGCTCACCGAATGGCGCGCCGGCAAACCCGGCTTCGATGTCGTCGAAGGCAATCGCGGTGTTCAGTTGATCATGCGCGACGATGGACTGTTCCAGAAGTACGTGCCGCCGTCATCAGAAAAGTTTCCCGCGCAGTTCAAAGAGAAAGATGGCATGATCACCCCTTGGCGGGTCCTTCCCATCAGCATCCTGTACAATACCGACATGGTAAAGCCGGGCGATCTGCCGAAAACATTCGACGATCTTGCGACTGCCAAATGGACCGGCAAGATTACCATGCCCGATCCCACCCGCCACACCACCACGGCGCAATTTTTGTGGAATCTTAAAGAGTTCAAAGGAGACAAATGGTTGGATCTGGTCAAAGCGTTGGCCAACCAAAGACCTCTGCTTGTCGAATCCCTGGCGCCGGTGACAACCACCATCATCAAGGGCGAGGCTCCGGTGGGCATCACCTACATCAAATATGTCAAACAGTACAAAGGTCCGGTGGGTTACGTGTTAATGGACAAATATTTGAGCGATCCGAACTACATGAGCCTGAGTGCCAAGGCGGCCAATCCAAACGCAGCTAAGCTCTATATCGAATTCATCACTTCGGCCGATGGTCAAAAGCTGGTGGCCGAGGAAGGGGAGTTCGTGCTCTATCCCGGAGTGTTGCCACCGATCAAGGATGCGGAAAAGGTCGCTCCCAATTTGATCTTCATGGATAATCCGTCCGAGGACGAATTCAAGAAGCTGATGACCGGTACCTTTCGGGAGATCTTTTTCAAGAAGTAACCCGGCATCTGCTTGTACGATGAGGGAGAGAGGGCTGGCCCTGCGTGAAGCGTTGCGAGGCCCGCCCTCTTCCTATTTATGAGTACGGTCAAAGGTAACGCGCTAACAGATTCCTCAACTCCGAGTCGGCTCTTGGATCGCCCCCTACGGGCTTTTCGGAAAAATCCGGAGCTCGGTGTGGTTATGGTAGTTGGGATCGTCATCGCTTACCTCAGCTTGTCACCCACCCTGATGCTATTCTACGGCAGCTTCCGCAGCACACCATTGGGCGTGCCGGGCGACTTCACCCTCGGCCACTATCTTGGCGCCTACACAGATGCGCAGACCTATCAGCTGCTTTTAAACTCATTTGTATTTGCCAGCGGTTCGGCGATCCTTTCGACCGTGTTGGCAGCCACCCTAGCATGGATTTCGATACGCACCAATGCGCCGTTCAGAAGAGTTTTTGAGCTGACGGCGATTGTGCCGAACGTCTTTCCGCCCGTTATGCTGGCGGTATCGTGGACCGTGCTGCTGAGTCCGCGCACTGGTCTGATTAACCGCGTGCTGATGGACGTATTCGGTCTCGCCGACGCGCCGTTAAATGTGTACTCGATCTGGGGCATGATGTACGTCGAAGCATTGATCACGACGCCGTTGGC
>JAICEJ010000023.1 GCA_025924215.1 Candidatus Binatia bacterium | reverse complement strand
CGGGCTCGGGCGTGGGCACTTCCTCGAATTGGAGCACATCTTCGGTTGGCCCGAAATTGTGAATGCGAACAGCTTTCATATTCGCTCCTCCTCTGTCGTGTCTTTTCCGGTCAGCCTATCCAAGCCTAAGCTGCTATGTCAATGCGTAACAATTAACTGAAACGACGATGCGGTAGTAGGGTCCGGCACCTTGTTTACATGCAAAACGAGCCTGGTCTACAGGCGTTGACTGCCGGTAACGTGCAATTTTCTGGTTCAGGCAGCAGCGCGCTAGTGGCAATTTCCAAAGGCGGCGCGACTCTCAAGACTGTTATCGCTGCCAAGGATCAGGTTCTGCAATGGGTGGTAGTGCGGCCCAATATCTCATCGATCGAGGACCTTAAAGGTAAAAAGTCGGAACCACGGGCGTTGCCTCCATCGCGGCGTTCATGTTCAGAAACATCATGGGCAAATACGGCATGGACGGCAATAAAGATGTGGTCTTTGTCGATCCCGGGCCGGTCAATCGGTTGCCTTCGCTTCTATCCGGCGCCGTGGATGCCGCTATCTTGAGCCCCGAGGAACGTTATGCTGCGATCGACCAAGGAATGAAAGATCTAATGTTTATGGGTAAGGAAGTGAAAAATTCCTGGGGCACCATCGCCACCTCAGACCGGTTCATCAAAGAACAGCCTAAGGTGATGGCCGGGTTCGCCCGCGCCGTTGTCAAAGCATTGCGTTTTGTGCGGCACAATCGAGAAGGGGCAATTGCCGCGGCAAGCAAATTTACCGAGCTCGATAACGCTCTCGTAATACGGATGTACGACGATATCGCAAAAACTTTTACGGCCAACGGAGTCGTCGACGAAGAGGCGCAACGCAATGACCTCGCCATCGTCCGTGAAATAGCGGGGGTGAGCGAAGTCGTGCCGATTCAGCGAGCCTATGACTTTAGTTTCGCCCGCCAAGCAGACCAGCAACTCACCAAAGCCGGGTGGAAACCGTAACGGTCAAGAATCGGCACATGCCGTTGCCGTGCATCACATCAAGGTAAGCAATCAACGCGGACCCGCTAGGGCCTCAGCCATGTAATATCGAGTCGCCACATTCCCAACGCGGTGGAATCGTCGAGCGATTGTCATAATGTTTTCCTACCAAACAGCTCGCGTGTTTTGCTCATAGTCTTTGATCATCGTTTTCGTCACAAAGCTCGAGATCAGTATGTCCCATGGCCGTGACGGGCTGAGTCTGGCTGTCCTGAGAATGATTCATGCGATGCACGCATGATCCTCGACATGAAAGTTATACTGACAGAAACCTTCGACGTCTGCGAGAACTTTTATGTAACTCTGTGGCATATGCTTTGCTCAACTTAGGTCCACAATAATAAAACGGAGGTGGGACCCATGATACGACTAGCCAAAGTTTCAGTGTTGATGATCGCGGCAGCTTTCATATTTTCCAGTGGCTTTGCATTAGCGGCAAGTGACAGCACAAAGGCAGGAGAAAGCCGCAAGGAGAGTAAAGGCACGCTTCCTAGTGGTGAGGAGCGGTTCATGAAAGAAGCCGCTTCCGGAGGGCTAATGGAAGTGGAGCTGGGTAAGATTGCCGCTGAAAAGGGATCGCACCAGCGTGTAAAAGAATTCGGTAAACGCATGCAGGCCGATCACAGCAAAGCTAATACGCAGTTAAAGAAAATTGCCTCCAGCAAAGGCGTGGATCTTCCCACCCAGCCTTCAGGAGAACACAAATCGACAATGGATAAGTTGACCAAACTATCCGGCGCCGAGTTTGATCGGGAGTACATGGAGGCAATGGTCGATGATCACAAAGAGGATATCGAAAAATTTCAGACTCAGGCAGATAAGGGTAAAGATCCCGAATTAAAAAAGTTCGCCAGCGAAAACCTGCCGATCTTGAAGAAACACCTTGAGCTTGCACAATCAACGGAGAAGCAGATTAAAACAGAATCCAAAGGTGACGCAAAGAGTGGGTCGAGAAGTGGAGCAAAGAGCGGATCCAAAGAGGGTGCGCGTTAACTCGGACGGCATATTCGAAGGGTCTTCTCCGGACGCATCAATGTTCCGGGAAGACCCTTTTATTCCGGCGCAGAATCTATCTGACCTCTGGGCTCGAATCACCGACCCCTGGCGGAGAAAAATCCTTCTCGTTCAAGTTGCTCGATCAACGACAAATCGACAAACGTAGCGGGGTTTGCTCCCACTGCTTCGCTGCCCAAACCTTTCAACAGTCCCTTGATGCCATCGATGTCGACGTTAATATCCGGCTGCAGCTGCTTGAGGCCGTAGGTTTGGTAAACTTCGGCCAAAATCTCCGGGTCGGTGACGCGCACGTATTTCGCAAGAATTTTCAACGCACCATCTCGATCACGTCGGGTTCGTAGTACCCCTTCGTAGTAGCCCCTTAGCACGCGCAGTACCGTGTCGCGGTGGTTTTTGATGGTAGATCGCCGAGTACTGAGCGGTGAATTGATATATGGAATGCCCAAATCCGCTGTGTCGACAAACTCGCGCAAGCCCATCTTAATGCCGCGTCGATTGCTTGGCGCCGAAATCATGCCTGCATCGACGAATCCTTTACTGACGGAAATGAGCAGTTCGGGCATGCCGCCACGAATCCCCAAAACCGCAAGATCTTTGCCGCGCTGCAGTCCCCATTTCTCCAGCAGTAAACTCAAAACCAGATCAGGCGAATCGCCAAGATTGGTGACGCCGATCTTTTTACCCTTCAAATCTTCTGGCTTTTGCAATTCGGGTTTCGACATCAGGGAAAAAACCGCAACGTTGATGGTATTGGCAATAAACGCGAGATCGGAACCTCGGAGTGCGGAGCGCACAACCGAGGGCGGCGAGGCGCGGACAAACTGGACTTCGCCCGCTAGCAGCGCTTCGATAGCAACGCCTCGGATGTAAGTTAAATCAACTTCGACACCGTGCTTGGCGAAAAGCCCGGTGTCTTTGGCGACCCACAGCGGTAGCATGGCACCGCTTATCGAGCTATAAGCGATGCGCAGGGGAGCGGCGCCGGCCTGGTTTGACAGCAGAAGCGAGATAAGCAGTAATATCGCGGTATAGAATCGTGTCATCATTAGTCTCGCCGAATCAATACGAGCTTGGTAATCCCTCCGAACGCTAAATGGAGCGAGATCTAACCAGTGTACGGCCAAAATGAGACGTGATGGGCGACAGCGTAAGCACGGGCGGACGATTTCTCGCGTTCAGGTTAGGCTGCGGCGCTAGTCGACTCGCAAGTCATGCCCTGAACGACATACGCCATGTAGATGCAATCCGCCATGACGCGGCGCATATTGTTTTTCATCAGCTGGGCGTTGATGCACTGTTCCTGGAGTTCCTTTGTGGTCGCATATTTTTTCAATATCTCTTTCCGGAGAATGCCATGCTCCACGTCGACGCCGGCATGCAGTCTATAAAATTCTAACGCATGGTCCGGAACCCACGTATAATGTTTCCGGAAAACCTCCAAGTCACGGATCATGGCCTTGGCGGTATCGTCTCCTTCGGAGACGGCGACCCCCATCAACCAAGACTCTTTGAACGCGGCGTTGGCGAAGCTGTCGACGGCAAACTTTACGCCATAAAGCGGTTCTGAGTTCTTGGCAAATTCGCGATCCAGACCGAGACCTTCGCACACGTCCAACCAATATTCAGGATGCGGCTTGCCAGGCTTACCGATAAGATCTTCGCCTTCTTCTTCGATTGCCTTAGGCAGCCAGGATCGGCGCACTTCCGGAAAGGGGCAATTGTAAAGGATTGAGTATTCCTTGATGGGCACCTGCTTGGTAAAGTAGTAACGTTCCTTGGCCCAACCCTGGAGGTGCTCCTTGGTACACCGGCCATCGCGAAACAATGCGTCCCACGGGTGCGGCGGGCGTTGGTGGTCGCGTTTATTAACCTCGAAAAAGGTATCGATGAACTCGTCGGGGCTTAGTCGGTCAGTTAGATTGAACATCTGGTTGCTCCCTCTGGCTACGGTATCGCGACCTTTTCTAAAGGCCGGCAAGATGCACCTAAACTTGTTCGCGATAATGGCCGATCACATCCATAAGAGGCTTGTCCGACATGACGAAAAAAATTGCTGGATCTTTGGCGGTGTTCTCATGATGATGATGGTACCAGAGGGGCACAACGAACGAGTCGCCTTGTTCCCATTCGTAGCGTTTGTCGCCGATGGTGCTCACGCCGCTGCCACGATGAACATAATAGATCGTTGAACTCGTGTGACGATGGCTCTTGGTCTTTTCGCCTGAGCGTAGCATGTGGATCTGGCAAGACATGGTCGGTAAAGTGGGTCCGCCGGTGAGTGGATTGGCATAGTCCAAGACGATGCCATCATAGGGGTCGCCAGGTTGCTCGCCGACTTTATTCAAGGCCTTTTCAGTGTCGGCCCACTTGTAGGCAAATGCTGGAGGCTGAATACCGTGCGCGCGCATCCACGAGGGCCGCAATGCTCCGAGCGTTGACGCCGAATAACCTTCGGGCTTGTTTACGGTTTGCTTCTTGCGCGGATCGGGTTCGTGAAAGTCAGTTTCGAGCAGTCGGACCAGCGGGGAATCCAAGCCATCTAGCCAGAGCATCGTTTGACCTGCGTTGTTCTCGTGATCATGCCAGGTCCAACTCGGCGTCGTTGCAAAATCACCTTCGCCGATTTCGAAAGACTCCCCTTCGACGATCAGCCGGGCGCCGCTCCCTTTAACGACAAAACGAACCGCACCGGCGATGTGACGGTGGCTAAGAGCTTCCTCGCCGGACTTCAGCATCTGCAGGTTCAATACTAAAGTCCGGGTCGTACCGTTCTTTAGCGATGGATTCCAGAGTTGAATCACCCGCCGAAACGACAGGTCTAGCCCGACAACCTCGCCAGCTTTCTCGATGGCGGCAAAGAGATCTTTGCCCCTCCAATGACAAGGTTCATATGAGGGCATCGGTTCTCGATGGACATCGCCTTGAACATTTTGCCAATAGCCTTTGAAGTTTTTACTCTGAAGTTCATCCTCGAACGCTTTGAGTAGCTCGGACATGGCTCTTTACCTCCGTGGTGATTCATTGTGGTTCTAGCCCACTTTGAGTAACCCTTGCAAGGCGTGAACTCGATAGCCCAGAGAAACAGAACGGAAAAGCTAACGGCGCATCGGATGAAAAATCTGATGCGCTATGAAGGAGTGAAGATGGAGGGCGCGCAAGACCGTTCGTTAGCGTCGCCAGTTGCCAATAGGGCGGGTGTCAACCCGGCCCTTTAATTTATCGGGGTGGCCAAAAACCATCGCCGGATCCAAGAGTTCTCCGATGGAATTGAGAGCGTCGGCAACAATCACTCGACAACTTTAACGGTAATCATGTTAGTCGTACCCGCCTGATGCAGCGGAAGGCCGGCGGTGATGGCGACGAGATCGCCGCGTTTGACGAAGCCTAGTTTGACTGATTTTTGCTGCGCGACTTTCAACATCACATCGGTGCTCTGGAACCCATGCACCTGCACTGGATAGACGCCCCAAACCAGACAAAGCATTTTTACGGCTTGGGGTTCCGGACTGATTGCAATGATCGGATGAGGCGGGCGGTAACGCGAAATCATTCGAGCGGTGCTGCCGGAAGAAGTAGGAATGAGAAACGCTTTGACGTTCAAGTCTCGCGCCAGCGAAATCGCTGCAAAACTGATCGCTTCGGGAACGCTCCGCCTGCGGCCGGCGAATTGATAACGTGGCTCGAGAATCTGCTCGGTCTCTTCCGCGACCCGGGCCATTGTCCGCACCGACTCGACCGGGTAGTCACCGGCAGCCGACTCTTCCGACAGCATCAGCGCATCGGTGCCGTCCAGCACAGCATTGGCGATATCTGCGACCTCGGCGCGCGTCGGGCGCGGGTTCTGAACCATGGAGCGTAGCATCTGAGTTGCCGTGATGACCGGCTTGCCAAGAGCATTGGCCTTGCGGATCATCATCTTTTGCATCGCCGGAATTCTCTCCGGCGCGATCTCTAAACCTAGATCGCCGCGCGCCACCATAATGCCATCGACTTGTTCAAGTATGGCGTCAATATGGTCGAGCGCTTCATGTTTCTCGATTTTTGCAATGATCGGGATCGAGGCGCCGCGGTACTTCATCTCGCGCCGCGCATAGACAATGTCTTCGCTGTTACGCACAAAAGACAGAGCAACCAGATCTACTTTCTGCTCGATGCCGAACGCAAGATCCTGCTTATCGCGAGCAGTGAGCGAGCGCACATCCAAACTGCTACGCGGGAAGTGAATACCTTTGTGCGATCCGAGGATACCCCCGAAGATAATTTTACAAGTTACTTCGGTGCCGCCGACTTTGACCGCTTCGAGCTCGATCTCGCCATCTCCGAGCAAAATCGGATCGCCTTTCTTTACCGCGCGGGTCAAACCTTTGTAGTTGACGGAAACCGCCAGCTCAGAACCGAGAATCTGCCGGGTAGTGAGGACGAAAGGGCGCCGCGTCGTCAAGCGTACCCGGTCGGCAGCCACCGGTCCGAGGCGAAGCTTGGGTCCGGCCAAATCCTGCAAGATCGCCACAGGTTTGTCGAGCCGACGGGCGATCTGGCGAATGTTTTGAATTACCTGTTTGTGAAAAGAGTAGTCGCCGTGGCTAAAGTTCAGGCGTGCCACGTTCATGCCAGCTTGAATGAGGCCTTTAAGAACTTTGCTTGAGGCACTGGCCGGACCGATGGTGCAAACGATCTTGGTTCTACGCATTTTACTAAGATTACACGAGTTGTTAAGAGAATCAATGAAAGCGCAGCTTGAGGTGGGTTGGCTTTAGCTACTAACGGAGTTTCACCCGAAAACGCGACACTAAACTGGATTGCTGATACGACTTTAAACGCCGGACCCGGTTCTTTTTAGCCGCGGGTCGAGAATGTCGCGCAAGGCATCGCCGAGCAGGTTTATGCCCAAAACCGTTATGAAGATACACAGGCCGGGAAACAGCGGCATCCACCATGAAGTGCTGATGTAGATGCGCGCATCAGCAAGCATGGTACCCCACGTGGGAATGTCCGGCGGCACGCCGACACCGAGAAAGCTCAAGCTGGCTTCAGCGATAATTGACGATGCCATGGCAAAGGTGCCGATTACGAGCGATGTTTGAATCAGATTGGGAAGAATGTGGCGCCCAATAATCTGCCTTTTGGTCGCGCCAAGACAGCGAGCCGCCATAACAAAGTCGCGCTCGCGCAGGGAGAGAGCTTGGCCGCGCACCACTCGGCAGTAAGGAATCCAGCGCTGCGCCACCAAAGCGAAGATCAGGTTGGTTAGACCCTGGCCAAGAAAAGCCATGATGGTGATGCCGAGCAAAAGCGGCGGAAATGCCCAAACGACCTCCACCAATTTTTGAATGAGGAAATCGGCTTTGCCACCGATATATCCGGAGGTTGCGCCCAGGATGACACCGACGAGGCCGGAAACGAAAACCACCGCAAACGCCACAAGGAGCGAAACCCGCGCGCCATAAACAATGCGGCTCAAAATGTCACGTCCCAAATTGTCTGTGCCGAGTACGTGCGCGCCGCCCATCCCTTGTGGCGGCTTCATCATTGCCGTGAGTTCCTGCTTGTTTGGATCGTGGGGCGCGAGCGACGGACCGAAGATTCCGAGGAGGATAAAAATCAAAACGATTGAACCGCCGCTGAATGCTTTTGCGTGAAGCCGTCCTAACGCGCTCGAGACCGCGCCGGGGGTCTTTTCAGAAGCGGATTCGAGGGTCAATGACCGCATACAATCCATCGATAATTAGATTGATGATTACAAATGCCACGGTATAGCTCATCACCAGACCCGTGACCAGAGGATAGTCGCGCGAATTAAGAGCGGTAATTAGCAAGCTGCCACTGCCTGGCCATGCGAACACGGTTTCTACGATGATCGAGCCGCTTAGCAGAGTCCCAAGCTCCAGGCCCACCACTGTAATCACCGGAATCAGGGCGTTGCTAATGACGTGGCGCCAGACGACTCTACGTTCCGCCAATCCCTTTGCGCGAGCGGTGGTGACATACTCTTCGTTCATCACCTCAAGAATTGACGACCGTGTAACGCGCATTAAAATTCCCAGCATATTGACGCCGAGCGCCAAAGCCGGCAACAAAATGTGCCTGAGCGCATCCCAAACCGCCGGCCAGTTTTGCTGCAGAAGACTATCCAGTATGTAGAACCCGGTCTGTTCGGGTCCAGCGACACCGTAAGTACTGCGCCCGGAGGTTGGCAGGAGATTGAGGATCCCGGCCATGAGCAGAATCAGCATGATGGCAAGCCAGAAGCTGGGCATGCTAATCCCGAAAAGGCCGAACGTCGTTCCGAAATTGTCGAGCCACGAATTGGGTCGCGAGCCAGCCCATACCCCTAACGGAATGGCCAGACAAGTTGCGATGATGATAGAGAAAACCGCCAGCTCTATAGTCGCAGGTAGTCTCGACTTGATGACACTGGTTACCGCCTCGCCGTATTTAAAAGACTTGCCGAAATCTCCGGCAACTGCCGAGTTGAGAAATTTAAGATACTGAACGTACAACGGCCGATCCAGTCCCCAACGCTCCTTGGCCCTAGCGACTTCCGCTGCGTTGGTTTCTTCCCCCAGGAGGAGCAGCGTTGGATCGCCCGGCGCCGCATGAATGAGCAGGAAAACAAGCAGACTGATGAGAAGAAGAACTGGAATCGTGCCAGCGAGTCGATGAAGGAGATAACTTGCCACCTTATCGAATCTTTCAAAGATTACGAAATTCTCGCCATCTGTTCGCGTTTACCCGATGTTTTGCTGGATAAACGATCGCAGCAACTCATTGAATTCGACCGGGTGCTCCCGATAGGTAAAATGACCGGCCCGATTGATAACCTGCATCCGCGAATCCGGCGTACTACGCGCAAGCAGATCGAACAAAGCCTGACCTTGATCTAACGTCGCCGTGGGATCGTTGTAACCCCAAACCAGCAAGGTCGGCTTGGCCAAGCCGCGCTCCCGAATCCAGCCTAGCGTTTCGTCCTTCTGCCTAGCCAGATGGGGTAGAAAGTGGATTGTCCTGAGACCAGTGTTTTCCATCTTGGTCACTGCTTCCTGGTATTTCTGCAGCGCCGCAATCCGCATCATCGCATCGAGCCATTCCTCGGTGATGTGCTCAAAGGCGAAGGAGTACCGCTGCAGCACCCACCGTTGGCTCTCTCGGCTCAGCCGTGGCAGCGGCGGGTTTGCCATGACCATCTCGTTTTTACTGATGCCCGGCGCCAGCGTATTCGTGTCGGCCAAAATACACGATCGAAACAGCTCGGGATGTTCCAAGGTCAGTCGGGCTACCAAATACGCGCCCCGGGAATGCCCTACGGGGTGAACGTTGCGCAGATTGAGAGCTTTAAGAAAACCGTAAGCGTGCTGAACTACGGTCGACATCGTGTAATCGGCATCCGTTTTAGGATTGTCGGTATGGCCTTGCCCAATCTTGTCTACCGCATAAACGTGGAACCACTTAGCCAGTCCGTCATAGTTCAGGCCCCAGTCTTCAGCGCAATCGGCCGCGTCGTTGGAACCAAAATGGCCGCCGTGAAACAATACGACAACCGGTCCGTCGCCTTTGTCGAAATAGCGTGTTCTTATGCCGTCTACGTCGACGAATTTTTCTCCGGTCATGCTGCGCCTTTGGTCCGGAAAATTATGATCCTGGTTCACCCACTAAGATGGCAGCCGCTACTTTGTTACCACTTTGATATCCAAGCCGAAGATCCGCGCATCCGGCAGAGGTTTGTAGTCGATACGATTGTTCATGCCCCATAGAAGTTTGTGGCGCCACATGAAACACGCCGGCGCTTCTTCGGTGATGAGACTCATCGCCTCGGACAAGTGTTGCCGGCGTTTTTTTGGATCGAACTCGGCCTGTTCCTTGTCCAAGAGTTCATCGAGCTTGGAATTAGAATAGCCGATCCGCGGCGTCTCTTTCGAATGAAAGTACTGGTGCAGCGCGGCGCTGGGATCCTGAACCGAACCACGGCCCATGTAATAAAAAGGCACGGTTCCTTTTTGAACATTGGCCCAAAGTGTCGGCCACTCGGGAGTCGAGAGTTTGGCACGGAATCCAGCGGCATTTAGCATGGGGATCATCGCTTCGGTCAGTTGTTTGTCCAAAGTATAACGTCCTACGGGAGTCTGGAGCTCGACATCAACGCCGTTAGGATAGCCCGCTTGCGCCAATAGTTTCTTCGATCGTTCCGGATCGTAACTCAACTTCGGTTTCAAGTTAGGATCGTAACCATACTGTCCGGGACCGATGGGTCCATCGAGACGGCTGGCGAATCCTTCCAGCAGGGTACTGATGATCTGGTCGCGGTTGATTGCATGACAAACCGCCTGGCGCACTTCTTTTTTATCGAAGGGAGGCTTGGGTTGCATGGCGAGAAACATGATCTCCACTGAGTCGGTGGGGATAATCTTTAAGTTGGGCGATTTCTCGACCCGCTGGCGCAAGTGCGGTGGGATGAATTGAGCGATCTGGATTTCCCCGTTGAGCAATGCGGTGACCCGTTGCTCGGTCTCGCGCATGACGCGATAAACGATTTCATCCGGAGCGTTCGGACGTTTTTTTGCCTCTGGATGATCCGAACGCTTGACGATGACCATACGCTGGCCGGGAATAAGTTCCTTGAGCCGGTATGGGCCTGCGCCAAGCATATGCTCCTTGTCGGCGACATCGCGGCCAAATTTGTCGAATATCGCCTTGCTCGTCACGATTAGCCGGTCACAAACAAAACCGAGCAGCGGCGCCGAAGGTTTGTCAGTGGTAAATCTCACAGTGTGCTTATCGACAGCCTCTGCTTTGACGATGGGGCCCGCCACGGATGCTTTCTGCTTGGATTGCGGATCCTTGATGACCCGATTCATCATCGAATGGACAACGTCGTCGGCGGTCACTTCCGATCCGTCGTTGAAGCGATAGCTTTTGTTTAGATAGAAAACCCAGGTGTTCGGGTTCTCCACTTTCCAACGCTCGGCGAGGCGCCCTTCGAAATCTCCTTTGTCATAATTGTAGGTGCAAAACGGTCCGGTGATTTCGCTCCAAATACCGTATAGGAGCGAGACGCTGTCGCCGTACGGATTGAGCGTCTCAATCGTTTCCGTAACGCCGATGGAAACCCGGGTTTGAGCTGACGGCCGCTCCGCGCCAGCGATCAGGATGACCGACGTCAACGACATCAGCAGGCAGAGTTTTCGAAACATTGGCGACATAAAGGTCTCCTTTGGCCAGTCATTTAGCGATGACAGGCTCGTTCTATCGTTGTGCTTCGCCCGATGTCAAGACAATCGCGGCGTCTTTTTATCGCTGGCTTGAAGCGTGTAGGTGGAATGATCTAGAGCGCTGAAATTTAGACGCGACAAACGATAACCGCAGCTTGAGGCAATGAACTCGGGCCAGGATCTCAAAAAGTAATTTCAACAGCGCCAAGGAGTATCTTGCGTACCTAGTACAGCCGCCACTTGCCCGATGTATTCGAAATGGCGCTTGTAGTATGACTCGGATGGACGGCCCAAGGCTATGCTTGATGGAGTTTTCCAGGTTCTCGGTGAATTGGGTGACTCGCGTTTACGGTCGAATTTCGCGCGGCCGATTCCTGGCGGTCGTCAACCGGCGCGCAGCCTGATTTTTGTCGGCCGCGCTGAGGATGCGGCTCTAACACTTGGCGGGCCACCGGCGGAAGCTGATTCTGTTCCGCCGTTCCATCGAATCAAACCGCGGCGCAGGTATGCTGGATCGATCCCTAAAGCCTCACAGATGTTCTTGAATGAGAAAATCCATTCGCTATCATCCTCTGCTGCGAACCACTCCCAGGCGTTGTCAATTTGTTTCCGTTGTCGGGCTGTAGCGGAACGTGTTTTTATCGACAGGCAGGAGATCGCATCTTCGAGTACCGCAGCCATCAAGCGGAGCTCCGGCTGCTTATACGGACTGCCTTTATGAGATGCGTAGTATTGCGCGCTGAGAACAATATCGGGTTCGAAAAGCCGTCCGCTATCTTCTGAAGAAAACAAGTTGCGAATCGCTGACATGGCATTGCTTTCCTTTCGCGACGCACAGATTTCTGTCTAACCATAAGACCGGCGGAAACATTCGACAAATTAATAATTTCATATTGATCCATAGAAAAAATCGAACTATCATCTAGGCCCTATGGAATGGCTCAACTATCATCATCTTTTTTATTTCTGGAACGTGGCTCGTTGCGGCAGTGTTTCGCGCGCCGGCGAGGAACTCCGCTTGACTCAAGCCACGGTCAGCGCCCAAGTCAAATCGTTGGAGCTAGCCATCGGCGAGAAGCTTTTCCGCAAGAGCGGGAGGCATCTGACTCTGACAGATATGGGCAAGGTCGTATTTCGCTATGCCGAGGAGATCTTTTCTTTAGGGCGGGAGTTGACCGGCGCTCTTAAAGGCCGTGCCGGGGGACGGGTCGCCCGGTTGACTGTCGGCGTTGCGGATGTATTGCCTAAGTTAGTTGCGTACAAGTTGATCGAACCTGCCCTGGCATTTAAAGAATCCTATCGAATCATTTGCCGGGAGGGTGGCAACGGTGACTTGCTGTCATCGCTAGCCGTCCATGATCTCGACGTCGTCCTGACTGATGCTCCGATTGATCCTGCGGTCAACGTCAAGGCATTCAATCACTTACTGGGAGAGTGTGGTTTAATCCTGTTCGCAACCCAGAAATTGGTCAATGCCTACCGCCGCGGCTTTCCGCAGTCCCTCGACGGCGCGCCCTTTTTGTTGCCTACCCATAATACCACTGTGCGCCGTTCCTTGGATCAATGGTTCGATTCGGAAAAGATCCGGCCGATGATCATTGCGGAATTTGAGGACAGCGCTCTCTTGAAGGTGTTCGGAGCGCGAGGTCTTGGTCTCTTCGTCGCCCCTTCGATTATCAGCGCCGAGATGCAACGGGAATACGATGTAAAAACCCTCGGGCGGGTGGGAAATATTCGCGAGCGGTTTTATGCTATTTCTCTGGATCGTAAGCTTAAGCATCCCGCGGTGGTTGCTATTTCAGAGGCGGCCCGGGTTCGCCTGTCTGATTAAGGCAGGCTCCCTGGGCTAGAGATCGAAAGTTCAAGATCAATCCTCGCTGAAGTGCCAACCCCCACACTAAGGTCCGATTGACGATGCGGATGCCCGCGAATATTCTTAGGGGACGGCTTGCGCTGCTTATCTAATATAAGGTACGCGGCGCCATTGTGCGGTAGCTTATAAATCTGAATAGACCAACATGTCTTCCTACGTTCCGCTTTGGTGCAAAACTAATTTCTCTTTTCTCGAGGGCGCCAGCCATCCCGATGAGCTCGTCGAGGAATCATACCGGTTCGGGCTGCCGGCTCTCGCGGTGACCGATAGGGATGGTGTTTATGGCATCGTGCGCGCGCACGTTAAAGCGCGGGAGTTTGGGTTCAGATTGATTTTTGGCTCGCAGATCTCCATCGACGATGGTTCGTCGATTGTTCTGCTGGCGCAGAATCGCGCCGGTTACGCCAATCTCTGCCGCCTCCTGACCGGCGGCCGGCTGCGATCGCAAAAAGGGGAGAGCAGCGTTTCCTGGGATGAGGTTTGTCGCCATGCACCCGACCTGATTGCCCTCTGGGGCGGCGATTCGAGCCTGCTCGTCAGTGAACAGGAACCGGCTGGTGTCATCGATGCGGTGCGCGATGCGTTCGGTGATCGGCTGTACGGTATGATCGCTCGGCACAGGCGTGAAGAAGAGATCCGTCAGGAAGCCCGGTTGCGAGAGCGGGCTCGGCAATATGTCTTTCCTTTAGTCGCGGCCAATGAAATTCTCTACCATAGCACCGCGCGCCGTCCGCTGCAGGATGTGTTGACCGCGATACGTCATGGCATACCGGTGGCTTCCTGCGGTCGCAGGTTAAAGCCCAATGCCGAATACGGGTTAAAATCGCCTTACGCATTCGCTCGCCTCTTTGTTGATGATCCAGCCGCTGTCGCCCGCACGCTCGAAGTCGCCGAACGTTGTCGGTTTTCACTGGATGAAATTCGTTATCGCTATCCATCGGAACGACTGCCCGACGGCACCACATCGGCGCAGTGGCTGCGCCAGCTTACGTTTAAAGGAGCGCACTGGCGTTATGGTGAAGAGATCCCGGGCGATATTGTCGAGCAATTAGAAAAAGAGCTGGAGGTTATCGAGAGCCTCGACTATCCGGGCTATTTTTTGACGATGTGGGAGATTGTCGAGTTCTGCCGCGCCAACGGCATCCTCTGCCAGGGGCGCGGCTCAGCGGCAAATTCCGCTGTTTGTTATTGCCTGGGCGTTACTGCCGTCGATCCGGTGCGCATCGGCTTATTGTTTGAACGGTTTATTTCCAAAGAGCGCGCCGAGCCGCCGGACATCGATCTCGATATCGAGCATAACCGGCGCGAAGAAGTGATCCGGCATGTCTATGAAAAGTATGGCCGCGAGCGCGCCGCCATGGCAGCCAACATTGTACGCTACCGCTCGCGCTCGGCGCTGCGAGATGTCGGTAAGGCTTTGGGGCTATCCGAGACTTCTCTCGATCGCGCCGCCAAATTTCTATCACCTTATGAGCATATTCGGCCTGAAATGCTGCAACAGACGGGCATTGATCCGACGGTGGGCCTGCACAGCCAGCTGCTCCAACTGAGTAACGATATTTTAGACTGTCCACGTCATCTGTCGATCCATCCTGGCGGCTTTCTTCTGGGTCACGAACCGGTGCATGACATCGTTCCGATTGAGAACGGCAGCATGGCCGGACGCACCGTGATTCAGTGGGATAAAAATGATCTTGAAGATCTTGGCTTATTCAAGGTGGATCTGCTCGGGCTTGGCAGCCTAACCCAGCTCAATCTCTGTTTTAAGCTGTTGCGCGAGCATCGCCGAGAAGAGCTATCTATGGCGACTATTCCGGGCAAGGATGGAGCAACCTTTGAGATGATCTGCCGTAGCAAGACCGTGGGTGTTTTTCAGATTGAAAGCCGCGCCCAGATGGCGATGCTGCCCCGGCTTCGGCCAAAAACTTTTTACGATCTGGTGATTCAAATCAGCATCGTCCGCCCAGGGCCGATCACCGGCGGTATGGTTCATCCTTATTTGCGCCGGCGCCAGGGAAAAGAGCCGGTTGAATTTCCGCATGAGAGTTTAGTTCCGGTGTTGGAAAAAACACTCGGCGTGCCGCTTTTTCAGGAACAGGTCATGCGCTTGGCTGTGGTTGCCGCCGATTATACGCCGGGGGAGGCGGATCAATTGCGACGGGATATGGCCGCTTGGCATCGTAGCGGCCGGATGGAACGTCATCGCGAGCGGTTGATCACACGTATGCAGGCCAAAGGGATCGCGTTGGAATTCGCCGAAAGAGTTTTCGAGCAGATCCGCGGCTTCGGAGAATACGGTTTTCCTGAAAGCCATGCCGCCAGTTTTGCCTTGATTGCCTATGCCACGGCATGGCTGCGATGCCATTATCCGGCGGAATTTACCTGTTCTCTGTTAAATGCTCAGCCGATGGGCTTTTACCTGCCGGCGACGATTGTCGAAGATGCCAAGCGTCATGGGGTGCTGGTTCGGCCGATCGATGCGCAAGCCAGTGATTGGGACTGCACGTTGGAGAATTGTGCTGACAGTGCCGGAGGCTTTGCGGTGCGAATGGGCCTGCGATACATCAAAGGTTTAGCAGACCGCGACTGGGATAGAATCTCACACGCACGGCAGGCGCGTTCATTTGAATCGCTGGAAGATTTTGTCCGGCGCACAGATCTCAGTGAAAGCAGTCTTGGTTTGTTAGCGGAAGCCGGCGCATTCGATGATCTGGGAATCGATCGCCGTACAGCATTGTGGAATAGCCGGCGATGGGTGCAGTTAAGAGGCCATTCGCTGCGCTTACCGACTCAGGAAGTCGACCCAAGATTTGAGCCATTGAATGGGTTCGAGGAAGTGAGCTGGGACTATCGGACAAGCTCGCACAGCGTTCGGCGCCATCCGCTACAACCTTTTCGCGGTATGCTTGCTGCTCAGGGATTGCCGGATGCCCGTTCAATTGCCGTTAAACGAAACGGTGAAAAGGTTCACTACGCCGGGTTAGTGATTTGTCGTCAACGTCCAGGAACCGCCGGCGGGATCGTCTTCATGACTTTGGAAGATGAAACCGGATTCGTCAATGTTGTGGTCTGGGAAAATGTTTTCCAGCGCTACTCGGTTTTGGCAAAGACGGTCAATTTTCTGGGAATCAGCGGCATCCTCCAGGTCGAAGACAATATCGTTCACCTGGTCGCGGAGAAACTTTGGCGACCCAAAGTAAGCACCCAGCCCGCCAAATCGTCAAGCCGGGATTTTCATTAACCATCCTTAAATGCAGCGGGAGCATTTATGGGTGCCGAGAGATCCCTATTCATATGCTCTTTTTAGAGAGCCCTGGCGCTCAGACGGAGGATTCTTGTGGTAAGCCCAGCTAACAATCAAGATTTGCACGGCAACGTTCCGGACGATTCCTCTGTAGTATTGATACTGATCGACTTAATCAACGATTTTGAGTTCGATGGCGCAGATCCGATGTTTACGAACACTCTCGCCATCGCTCAGCCAACTGCCAAATTAAAGAAGAACGCGAAAGCAGCCGGAATCCCAGTAATCTATGTTAATGATAACTTTGGCAAGTGGCAGTCCGATTTCAGAAAGCTTGTAGACCATTGTCTAAAGGATAACGTCAAAGGAAGGCCGATTGCGCAATTACTGAGGCCGGACGAGCAAGACTATTTTGTTTTAAAGCCCAAGCACTCGGCATTCTATTCAACCAGTCTGGATCTGCTATTGCGCTATCTGAAAGCCAATACCTTGATATTAACCGGCATCGCCGGAAACATTTGCGTGCTTTTCACGGCCAGCGATGCTTACATGCGCGATTTTAATCTACTGGTTCCGCAGGACTGTATAGCCTCTGAAACCGAGGCGGACAATCAACACGCGCTTGCGTATATGGCGAAAGTTTTAAAAGCCGATACACAGCCTTCAACCGACATTGATTTTAAAACAATGGCCAGACAAGCCTCGATGAGTCACGGCGCCAAGGCAGTCCCACAGAAATGATGTAATTTCGGCGGCACATGTCTCGTTTCGAAATTCATCCCCAATTGCTTCAGGATTGCCATCGACTGGGCCAACTGCGGCTATGTCATGTTCTGCTGCACAAGAACGCAGCGGTGCCATGGTTAATCCTGGTTCCCGAAACGGCGCCAACAGGTGATTTGCTCGACTTACCAGACCAGGTGAGGAATATGGCGATGGACGAAGCAGCAATCGCTGCGCGTTTTCTAAAGACTGAATTTGCCGTCAGCAAAATCAACTTTGCCGCTATCGGCAACGTCGTGTCGCAACTTCATCTGCATGTGGTCGGCAGGCGCGCCACTGATCCGTGTTGGCCGGAGCCAGTTTGGGGCAATCTTGTAGACGCGAATGGTTATTCCTCCGCGCGCCTTGCCATTCTTACCGCAACGTTGACTCAAAATCATTCGCTGAAGACCTTTTAAACACGCAGCGGCGCGCAGTCAGATCAAGGTCGAACGCATGAAGTCCCGCCGGCGTGTAGGTGAGGCAACGATGTTTCTAAAGGAAGATTCGAAGGGCCCAGGCGTCATCAGACTGCAAAAGCAGTTGAAGAAACTCGGCTTTAATCCGGGCAAAATCGATGGTGATTTCGGCCCGGCGACTAAAGCGGCGCTCATCGCGTTTCAGAGAAGCCGCGGGCTCTTGGCCGACGGCATCGCCGGCCCGCGCACGCTAACGGCTTTGAAATTGGCTAAGAGTGATGCCCTGCCGTCAGCGCTGCCGGCGGCGACTGTGACGGTGGTATCAAAAATCTTTCCTTTTACTCCGGTCGATAACATCCGTGTGAATCTACCCTATGTGCTAAATGCTTTGCGCACGGAAAGATTGGGCGATAAGCCATTGGTGCTGATGGCACTGGCGACTATTCGCGCGGAAGCGGAATGTTTTGAGCCTATTTGTGAGGAAAAATCAAAATACAACACTTCTCCCGGCGGCCATCCTTATGACCTGTATGACTTCAGAACGGATCTGGGAAATCATAAGCGAGGAGATGGGGATCGCTACAAGGGCCGCGGCTTCATTCAGCTGACCGGTCGACGTAATTACGAAGTCCATGGCAGAGCTATCGGATTAGACGATCGTCTGGTTCAAACGCCGGACCTGGCCAACGATCGTGATATAGCGGGGAGACTACTTGCCATTTTCTTGAAGGCTAAGGAGCGTGCAATCAAGGAGGCTCTGCTTGACAATGATCTCAGATCGGCGCGAAGGCTGGTGAATGGTGGAGTTCATGGCCTGGAGCGCTTCTGCGATGCTTTCGCGATTGGCAGTCGTCTGATTGGTTGATGCTCACGAATATGACAACCGTATTCAAACACTGTTGCAGTTACTTTCCAAGAAGCGCTGCCGTCAAATAAGCTTCCGTGATCGCCCCGATCAGAAGGAGCGGGACGATGGTGGTTGCAAAGATCTTCAACGCGCGGCTTAGTTCAGGACCAACCTTGAATTCAGATTTCCGAAATAGACGCCTGATTGCTTTATTTCCCAACATCAGACCGATGGCAGCGCCGCACAGGACTCCCGGAAGTTCAAAGACACCATGGGGGACAATAGCGAGTATCGAATAGGCGAGGCCCTTGGATTGCGTGGCTAGATGCAGGACAACACCTATAGCAACGCCGTTGACAAGGACAAAAACCAGCGGAACAATTGCAAACGCAATCCCGAGCACAATCACCAAAAGAGTTTTTACAGCGTTGTTAGCAAAAATCATCAACGCAAGGATCGGCTTAGGAAGATTTATGAACATTTGGGCGAACCCGCCGAGCGATTCGTTGATCTTAAGCCCGGCAAAAGTCGAGTGACCAGCTAGCAGGCTTCCCGCGATACTTCCCAAGGCGAAGAGGAGCACGGTCGTGAATAGAAACGGCCTCAGCTCTCGAAAGTAGAGGCACCGAGTCGGGTTCAAGGATCACCTCATTCCGGAAGAGAAAAAAGTCGTGACATAATACCAGACAGGGCTGTTATGCCAAAGGTTTATTCAAAGCTCACCCTAATTGTCCGGTTGATTCTCAGTGGAGCGTTAGGGTCATTAATACCGAGCGCAGAGCTGAAAACGGGAGTTTGTCGATCGTTTGTGCCGGAGCATACTGCTAAAATCATCCGTGCCAACGGGTAGTTTCCTGATCATTCTGACAAGAACGCTCGATGCTTGATTCCAATGAACAGATCCAAGTGCGCGGTGGCCTGCGGGCCCGCTCTTTAGTGAGTTTGATTTGCCTGATGGTGTTTTCGGTTACTTTTGTGATTTACACCTCATATTATCTTCCCAGTAGCGTCGCCACACATTTTAACATTAACAACCAGCCCGACGGTTGGATGACGCGCGATGCTTATTTGTTGATGATTTTGACTCTTCTTATTAGCATTCCGAGCGCTATCAGCGTCGGTATCAGCATTCTCTCGAAAAAATTCTGTCATTTGATCAATCTACCGAACCGCGAGTATTGGCTGGCACCGCCGCGCTTGAATGATTCTCTGGATTTCTTCGCCGCACATGGCCACCGGCTCGGCCGTCTGGTCATCGTACTCATGACCGGGCTGCACTATGTGGTGCTGCTTGCGAATCGAGCCGAGCCCGTCGCATTGTCGCAACCCTGGTTTATCGCGATAGTCTTGGGTTTTGTGTTGGCTCTGGGATTGTGGGTGCTGGCTCTCTATCGGCGCTTTCCTAAATCCTAACAATCATTCTTGGGATCTTAAGCTTACTCTCGTAGGGAAAATGACAGTGAAAAATTCCTTGCCCGACCGTTGTCCGTGGGTTGATCTGACAAAAGCGGACTATGTGGCTTATCATGACCGTGAGTGGGGTGTACCGGTACACAACGATCGTACTATTTTCGAGTTCCTGACACTTGAAGGAGCACAGGCAGGCCTCAGTTGGTACACCGTGTTGAGGAAACGCGCCGCCTACAAACGAGCCTTCGCCGATTTCGATCCTGAAAAGGTCGCGCGCTACAGCAAACGGCAGCTCGATCGCTTAATCCAGGATGACGGAATCATCCGCAATCGACAAAAACTCGCGGCTGCGATCACCAACGCAAAACGGTTTTTGGCAGTTCAGGAAGAGTTCGGCACTTTCGATTCCTACATCTGGCGGTTTGTCGACGGTAAGCCAATCGTAAACACCCTGCGAGCACTAAAGGACTATCCGGCGACGAGCCGCGAATCTGATGCGCTTAGCAAGGATTTAAAGCAGCGCGGCTTCAAATTCGTCGGGTCGACCATCTGCTATGCGCATATGCAAGCTACTGGAATGGTCAACGATCATGTTTTAACCTGCCTACGCAGGCGGCAAATTATTGATGGGTATTAAAGGCTGCGCCCGTCTCACTCCCGGCTCTGTATTCTTTGAATATAACTTGCACTGGTTAAATACATGTCCAAGCTGGCGAAGTGGCGGACCCGAGCCTAGTACGTGGTTGCGACGGTTTTCACCATATGCAAGAGTGGCCAACTAACGGCCGCAGTGCTCGAGAAACTAATGTCTGAGACAAACAACCCGCTGGTGAATATTATTATGGGCAGCCAGTCCGACTGGCAGACGATGCAGCATGCGTCTTCCACATTGAAAGATTTTGCTGTGCCACACGAAAACTTGATTGTATCGGCGCACCGCACTCCGGCTTGGCTCGCAGAATTCGCCGGCACGGCTGAAGCACGAGGCATTGAAGTCATTATCGCCGGCGCGGGTGGCGCCGCCCACCTTCCGGGGATGGCCGCCGCTCAGACTGTCGTTCCCGTTCTCGGCGTGCCGGTGGAGAGCGCTGCCCTCAAAGGAATGGATTCACTGCTTTCGATTGTGCAGATGCCGGGAGGTATTCCAGTGGGAACATTGGCCATCGGCAAAGCCGGCGCCATAAACGCAGCCTTACTAGCTATTGCTATTCTCGGCAATTCACGTCCGGAGCTGCGCGAGAAACTCCGGCAATTTCGTAAAAACCAAACTGATAACGTTCGCCAGCAAAAACTGCCGTGAGAGACTACTTGGCGCCGATCCTGCCAGGCGCCGTCGTCGGCGTTCTCGGTAGCGGTCAATTGGGCCGGATGTTTGCTATCGCCGCACGGCAGATGGGCTACCGGGTGCACACGTTTTCTCCGGAAACGGATACCCCGACCGGTCAGGTTGCCGACGTTGAAATCACCGCGCCTTATCACGATCTCGATGCCATCAGAGACTTTGCTAAAAACGTTCACGTGCTGACATTCGAGTTTGAAAACGTTCCTGCGCTTGCGGTCGAGGCTGCGGCGCTTTTCGCTCCGGTACGACCATCGGGCTCAGTACTGAACATTGCACAGCATCGCGTGCGCGAGAAATCTTTTCTCGAACGAAACGGCTTTCCGGTCGCTCCTTTCAGGCCGGTGAATTCGCTCAATGAGTTGCGCTCGGCTGTCGAGCAAATCGGCTGTCCGGCAATTTTGAAAACCGCAGTGTCCGGATACGACGGTAAGGGACAGATAAGGCTAACGAGCCCCACCGATGCCGAAGCGGCTTACGCCGCAACCGGCAGTCAGGAAAAGATCCTGGAAGCCTTCGTAGATTTTGAATTGGAATTTTCGATTGTTGCCGCCCGCGGTCATGACGGTACTTTTTCACACTGGGGGCTGATCGAGAACACCCACCGAAATCATATTTTGGATTTATCATTTGCACCGGCAGGTGTGCCTCAAGCGACGAGCGTTGAGGCTGTGGAGATTGCCAGAAACCTGCTCGAAACACTCGATGTGGTAGGCGTCCTCTGCATCGAATTCTTTCTTAGTCGCGACCAAAGAATTTTCATCAACGAGCTTGCGCCACGCCCGCACAACTCAGGGCATTTAACCATCAACGCGGCCCTGACCAGCCAATTTGAGCAGCAGCTGCGCGCGGTGTGCGGCTTGCCTTTAGGAGCGACGGATTTTCTGGCAGCGGCAGCGATGGCAAATCTCTTGGGGGATCTCTGGCAAGATGGAGAGCCCAATTGGGCCGCCGCCGCGGATTGTCCGGATGTCAAATTGCATTTATATGGCAAAGACCAAGTTCGTCCCGGCAGAAAGATGGGCCATTTAACTGCTTTAGCGCCCAGTGCAGATGTAGCCGTGGAGCGCGTTTTACACGCTCGCGAACGGCTCGGCGAGAAATAACTTCTATCACGATGCGAAGTTCCTGTGAGGCCGGCTGATGACCGCGGCGATTATTCCCGCAGCGCATGATTTTCAGCTAGTACAGCCGTACGTTACTGCTCTAGTGGCTGCTTGATAGGTTGGAATTTGAGCTCAGCCATTCTTGCCGGCGTGAATTCTGCAAACAGGCT
>JAICEJ010000022.1 GCA_025924215.1 Candidatus Binatia bacterium | reverse complement strand
CTGGCGGGAATAAACCTTGCCGGTCGGATTGTGCGGCGTATTGACGATAATCGCGCGGGTGCGCGCATTAAAAGCTCGTGTAAGCTCGTCCGGATCGAAGCTCCAATGGTCACCGCGCAAAGGCACATAGCGCGGCGTAACTCCCGCCATCACCATGTTGGGCACATAGCTGTCATAGACGGGCTCAAAGACAATCACTTCGTCGCCCGGATCGGTCAAGCCGAGGATCGCAGCGAAAACAGCTTCGGTCGCGCCGGAGGTGATCAGAACCTCGGTCTGCGAATCGACCTTTTGGTTGTAGAAACGTTCGGCATGCTGCGCCACCGCTTCGCGCAATACCTGCATACCGATACCGGGGGCATACTGATTCAACTCGCCGTTAATCGCTTTGACCGCCGCGGCAAGAACTTCCGGGGGACCATCGAAGTCGGGCGCGCCCTGGCCGAGATTGACTGCGTTGCATTGTCGCGCCAAATCATTGATCTCGACGAATACTGTGGTGCCAAATCCGGCGACACGCCGGGCTATAGATGACAACGTCGATGAACCCCCCTGGAGAGATTCGAAATACTCATTAATCACGTGGATTTCAATGGTTCTGAGGTCGAGTCGCTATTGCACGGAACCAGGTGTCTGCCGACAGGACAGAGAAAGTTTTTACGCAGCAGTTCAGGGAAATGAAATTCCTGCGATTAAAACCACTGGACATTTTTACAGCGTTTAAATATCAGAAGTTAAGGAACGAATGGCAATCAAAAGGAGTTCATACCATGGCTCAGTCCGATGCTGCTTTTAATATAATTGAAACGACTATTGACGATGTTCACGCCGCTTACAAGTCAGGTCGGCTGACTTGCCGGAAGTTAATACAAATGTATCTCGATCGCATCGAGGCTTTCGATAAAAAGGGCCCGCAGCTCAATGCCATCATCACGATCAATCCCGAGGCGCTGGGGGAAGCCGATCGTCTCGACGCTGCTTATAAAGCTTCGGGTCCCGTCGGACCGCTGCATGGCATTCCGGTCATCTTCAAGGATCAGGGCGATGTCAAAGGCATGCCGACCACGTTGGGATCGGTGTTGTTCAAGGATTACTATCCGGACCGGGACTCGTTTGTTGCTGACAAGCTAAGAAAGGCCGGCGCGGTGATCCTGGCCAAAGCAACGTTGGGCGAATTGGGCGGCGGCGACACGCACGGCTCGCTATTTGGCTCGACCCGCAATCCGTATGATACCGAACGCACTGTCGGCGGTTCCTCCGGTGGTTCAGCGGCGGCGGTCTCGGCAAACTATTCGACCCTAGGCGTTGGGCAGGAAGGGCTTGCATCGATCCGCAGGCCATCGACGTGGAACTGCATTACTGGCATGCGTCCGACGGCGGGCCTGGTCAGCCGAGGCGGAGTTTACGGTTGTTGGCCCGAGATCAACGGATCGCTGGGTCCCATGGCCCGCACGGTGGGAGACTTGGCCGCTCTGTTGGACATCATGGTCGGGTATGATCCGGAGGATCCGATCACCGCGCGCGGGATCAGCCATATTCCCGAAACTTATAAAAGTTTTCTCGACAAGAATGGTCTTAAAGGAGCGCGGATCGGAATCTTGCGCCAATCGATCGGCCTCGGCAGCGAACCGGATTCAGCAGACTTCAAGAAGATCGACGAAGTGTTCGACAAAGCAGTGGCCGATCTCAAGGCCAGCGGCGCCGAAATTATAGATCCGATCACCATTCCCAAGCTCAACGAATTGATGGCCAAGCGATCTTCAGGTCCCGGTGACTCGGACAAGTCTTTTCAGAACTATTATGGACGAAGCGCCAGACCGCCGTTTAATTCCCGTGAAGAGGTCATCGCGGCGCCGGATTTTGCCAAGGTCGTGCGCCGTTCGCAAGATCGTTTCAAGAAGAATCCCGATCCACTGAGTCATTACGAACATCTCAAGGCGCAAGATGAGTTGATGACGAATTACCTGAAGGTCATGGCGGACCATCGCCTGGATGCGATCGTTCATAAGGCGATAGAGCATCAGCCCACTCTTATCAAAGACGGCGTGAACCCGCCGTTCGTCGATCAGAAAGGCGCGCCGCATCTGAATACATTTCTGGTTTTTGTTCCGACGATCGTCGTCCCGGCGGGATTCACGCGGGACAATCTTCCCGCCGGTGTTTGCTTTATCGGACGACCTTATGATGACGGAAACCTGATCAAATTTGCTTACGCATACGAACAGGCAACGCATCATCGCCGCCCGCCGGCAAGCACGACGGGACTCTAGCTCTAAAATGTGACTCTGTTCGTGCGCATGCGCACCACTTTCGTTGGCTTATAGTTCTTGGCGAAAGACTATGCTGGTGAATGTGACATTGTCGGTGCTTTTGGTGTTGTATCTCGCCGGATGTAGCTCCACGACTTCGGGCTTGTATATTGGCACCACTACTGGCACTGGAGCATCGGAGCAGATTCCTGCCAAGCTCTTGAAGCCCGACGGCGCCGGGGCGTTTCCGGCAGTGGTCATTATGCACGACTGTAGCGGCCTCGGTCCTCGCTCAAGCGGCGCTCCGGAGCGCTGGGCAAAGGAACTTCTGACCTACGGATACGTCGTGCTCATTCCGGATAGCTTCACAACGCGAGGGCACGCGGGTGGTATATGCACCAATCCGTCTCCCAGCCGGACCGAAATGAGCCCATTTCGGCGCACCCGCGATGCTTATGCTGCACTCTCTTATCTACGCACCCTGCCGTACGTCGACAGAGCCCAGATTGGAATCATGGGCGGTTCGCACGGCGGTTCCACAACTCTCGCCTCAATGGTTTCGCCGGAAAGCGATCGAGAGCCGCTGGCTAGAGACAAACGAGCAGGCTTCGCGGCCGCCGTCGCTCTGTATCCGAACTGTGCAATCCGCCTGGGAAGTTGGCGTGCTGAGAGCCGAGCGGGGACGAACGGGCCGACCCTTAGCTATGTCGGTGCGTACAAGGCGGTTGCTCCTTTGCTGATCCTTATAGGAGAGAACGACGATTGGACGCCGGCGGAACCCTGCCGAAAGCTGACGGACGCGTCTGTGCAAGAGGGGTATCCTGTGGCGATTAAGATTTATCCGGGGGCACACCACTCCTTCGACAGCGACAACCCCGTGCGCCACGTGGCGGCTCGCATTAACACGAACTCCCCCACTGGCCGCGGTGCTACCACAGGGGGCGATCCCAAGGCGTGGGCCGACAGTATTCGCGAGGTGATTGCCTTCTTTGGTCGGCACCTGGGAAAAGAGAAAAGTAAGTTCGCGGGAAAGGAGCGAGACGGAAACAACTGAGTCTCCGCTGAGTAGATTTTCTGAGGTAGATTGTTACCTTCATTGACAATTGGCCGGCACTTGCGACAAGAAGTTTACAACGTACGTGCTTAGAAGTGGCAGTGCTTTCAAGCGATGGATTATCGGTATGCATGGCGAACGGCGAGTTTTACGAGCTCACAGGCATGAATTTCGGCAACCATATATCAGCCGATTGCTGCTCGAAAATGACCGACACTTTCATGCCTAGCGTCACATTCTCAACCGGGCAGCCGATCACGTTTGTGATCATCCGTGGGCCTTCATCCAAGTCAATCCAGGCGATGACGTAAGGAATATCTTTTTCAAAGGCCTGCGATGCCGCGCGACCAACGACCTGCCGAATCACGGTGAAGGAATAAACTTCTCCCCGACCGCTGAGCTCTTGCCATTGAATGTTTTCGCTGCCGCATTCGAAACAGCTCGGACGCGGTGTCCAGATATAAGCGCTGCAATCGAGGCAGCGCTGCATTAGAAGCTGCTGCTTCGCTGCTCCCTCCCAAAAAGGTCTCGCTTCGCTGGTGATCGTAGGTAAGGGTTTTTGCAGATTGGTCTCAGCCATGGCTATTGAGGGCTCCTTGGTTGGTTCAACCGTTCAAAGGTTGAGCATCAGAAAAGTTACACCGATTCCATCGGCGTTTGTCATTTTGGATATCCGCTCATACATCAGTACCCAAAACCGCCACGGCGCAGCAGCCGAGATTTTTGCCATAGGGCAGAACTCCCAGGCCGGTAACTAGGCCTATTTTGGCGCCGGCGACTTGGCGTTGGTCGCCTTCGCCGCGCAATTGCCGGACGGCCTCGATCACGTGAATGGTTCCACCCGCGGTAGAAGGCTGACCGCAATTAATCATGCCTCCGCCGGTTTGAATCGGTAGCTGGCCGTTGATCGTAAAATCGGTGCGTTCAAAAAAGCCGAGATCGCCCTTGGCGCAAAACCCCAAATCTTCGATCTGCAAGTAAACCACGATAATGTAGTCATCATAGAGTTCGAGGAAGCTAACATCGCCGTGCTTGATGCCGGCCATTTCCATCGCGACTCTGCCGGCATCGGCGACGCCCATGATCAAGGCATCGGAAGCGGCTCTCGGGCCGTAAGAAGGATTGCTTCTTTCGCCAAAGCCGCGTACAAAGATCGGCGCCTTGCGCAGGTTTTTCGCTCGTTCCGGCGATGCCATGATGTAAGCTTTGCCACCGTTAGCCGGCAGCACGCAGTCGAGAAGCCGAACCGGATCGGCAACCAATCGCGAGTCTTTATAATCTTGAATCGTAATCGGTTTTTTCAAGTAGGCGCTGGGATTCAAACTCGCATGATAGCGGCCGGCAACGGCGATCTTGCCGAGATGATCCAACGTCGTGCCGTATTGATGCATGTGGCGGCGCATGACCATGGCTATTTTGCTGTTGGGACCCATGGTGCCGAAGGGAATTTCGAAATCGCGCATGTCGCCGGGTTGAATGCCGCCGCCGAAATGTTCAGAGAAAGGGGCTGCGGCGCCGATGCACAGAGCGATATCAATTAAACCTGAGTTGATCGCTGCCGCCATGCCGCCCACAAGGGAAACCGCGCCGGCGCCGCCGGTGCTGCCGGCGAGCAGAAGTCCCGGCGTGATGCCGAGAATTTCCGCGACCTCTTCGGGCCAAAACGGCTGTGGATAGGCAGTGGGAATCGTTACCCCCAAACCTTGCCCGTTGAGATCTTTGAGAGTAAGTCCCGCGTCTTCCAACGCCAAACGCATAGCCCAGGCCAGATATTGCGCGCTCGATTTGCGTGGTTCGCCTGGTTTTGAACCGAGACGATCCGTCGGCGTCTCGCCGATTCCGACAATGGCTGCTTTGCCGCGAATACTCATAGTTTGATCGTTATAGTGTGGCTCAAGAGAGAAATGCAACTTCAAGTATGTACTCAGTCAGATTTCATCGCTTGACACAACGCAACGCTGTTCTGTACAGCATGGGAATCGGTGCTGGATTCCAAGCTGTCGTGAGCCAATGCAAGGGGGTCTATATGTTAAAGCTGTCCGCAACGATGCTCAGCGCTGTTTTCTCGCTGATCTTTTTCTGCAGCCCCGCTGATGCGAAATTCGTCGTTGCGTGGTCCGCGGTCAGCGCCTTGAATTCGCCGTTCTGGGTTATGCAGGATGCCGGCTTTTTCAAAAAGGAAGGATTGGACGTGGAGCTGGTTTACATCGCCAGCTCGCCGACGGTGGCGCGGGCGACTCTTGCGGGTGACATTGTCATATCAGGCGCCAATAGCCAGGTGATCGTCGATGTCGGGCTCAACGGCGGAGATCTTGTCGCCATGGGCGCGATCACCAACGTCGTTGCTTTTTACGTGATGGCCGCACCCGAGATCAAAAACGTAACCGACCTCAAGGGCAAGGTTGTCGGCGTAACCCGCTTCGGCGCTTCGACTGATTTCGGCATGCGAATGCTCTTGTCCAAGTATGGTCTCGAAGCCGCCAAAGACGTTCCTTTCATTCAAATCGGCGGCATGCCCGAGCTTACCGCGGCGCTTTCGAACCGTACGGTTTTCGCAGCGCCCATGTCGCAGCCGATGGTTTATCTCGCTCAAAAAGCGGGAATGCGCATGATCGCCAATCTGGCCAAGGAAGACATTCCCTTTATGCACATCGGTCTGACCACGTCGAAAAAATGGATCAGGGAAAACCGGGCGGCAGCCAAGGCGTTCATCCGCGCCTACGGGCGGTCCATTCATTTCATGCACAACCACAAGGAAGAAACTCGCGGTATCTTTGCGCGCTATACCAAGATCAACGATCCGGGAATGCTCGATGGCAGTATTCAGTACGGTTACGATTTCATGGAAAAAGTTCCGCTAGTCAAGTCTCAGGCGTTCCAGGTGACCCTCGATCAAATTGCCAGGAATAATCCTAAAGCAAAGCAAGTCAAGCCGGATCAGTTCTTCGACAACAGTTTGGTTCAGGAGCTGGTGGAGGAGGGGTTCTTCGCCAAGTTGTGGGGAAAAGGCCTGTAACCACAACGGCCCAGCGGTATTGCTTAAAGCTGCCACTCAAGCGAATGCTCTCGCGCAAGACGCAAAGGCGCAAAGGTAAAGAACAATGATTCATCTTGGCGACTTGGCGCGAGTAATTTTCCTGTCTTCGACATCAAAAGGGCGTCTAAGCCTTCGCGCGAGCGCGAAAACTTTGAGCCGTAGTCATGCAAAGGAAGACCTATGACCCTCATCCTCAATAACGACGATGTGAAACAAGTGCTCACCATGGAAGTCACCATGAAAGCGCTGGAGCAGGCTTATACGGAATTAACCCGCCAGGAAGCGGTCTGCCGCCCTCGTATCGACATTCAGATCCCGACAAAGGACCCCAGCAAGATTTATCAATGGGGCACCATGGAAGGCGGATCGATGTCCGGCTATTTCGCGATTCGCATGAAGTCGGACGTTATCTACGAGCAGGAATATCAGGGCGCGATCACACAAGAGAAATACTGCGTAACGCCAGGAAGATTCTGCGGCTTGATCTTGCTTAACAATATTCAAAACGGCGAACCCCTGGCGCTGATCAATGACGGTTACTTGCAACACATGCGGGTGGGTGCCGACTCGGGTATCGGCACCAAGTACATGGCGCGTGAAGACGCCGAAGTCGTCGGCATGATCGGCTCGGGAGGGATGGCGCGCTCGCATGTCGAATCGTTTCTCTTGGCAAGAGAAATCAAACGCATACAGGTTTACAGTCCGACCAGAACGCATCGCGAAGAATACGCCAAAGAGGTGAGCGAAAAATATGGAATAGAGGTTGTACCCGTAAGCCAACCGAAGGAGGCCTATAAAGGCGCGCATATCGTTGCCGGCTGCACAGACTCTTCAGTGCCGATCATCGTCGGTAAATGGTTGGAAGAGGGGACGCATGTTACCTGCGTCGGCGGCAAGCCGGATGAAGATACCTTGAAACGCATCGATGTCTCATTGCGGCTCGGCAATGCGCCCCATCCGTGGGGGCTGCCGGAATTCGGTCTTGCCGACGAATACATCACGTACGCGGCGAAACCCGATCACAATGCGGATTTTCAGATGAAGCGCGCGGGCAAACGCGCGCACGGCGTCGTCGCGGCAGAGCGCGCGGTTTTTTTGGAAGAGCTCCTAACCGGAAAAAAACCAGGCCGGACTTCGGCTAAGCAAATCACGTATTCTGAACGGGGCAACATTCAAGGCGCCCAGTTCTTTGCGGTCGCGGGAAAAGTTTACGAGCTGGCGAAAGAGCGAGGATTGGGAAGAGAAATACCGACGGAGTGGTTGCTCCAGGATATACGGGATTGAGTGCTTTCTTACGTATTCGTCCTCTGGAGAGGATTGAGATAAAGGTAAAGCCCTGGCCCCCGAGCGGGAGGGAATGGTTTAGAGGTTTTTCATGCCGTTATTTTTAAACAACGACGACATCGCCCAGCTGCTTACCATGAAGGACACCATGGAAGCGCTGGAAATTTTATATGGTGAAATGGGTCGAGGGATCGCGGTGACGGCGCCTCGGTCTGATGTCCACAGTCCAACTGCCGCGGCGGAGAGCGCCGAAGGACCAATGGCGCACTATCTCAAAAGCATGAGCGGCGCATCGCCGCATTTCGGCACGGCGGCGCTTCGTTTCTCATCGGATATCGTCGCCTGGCGTGACAGCGGCGGCGGCATGCGCCGTGAGAAACTGCCGATGCTGCCGGGCAATCGTTGGATGGGCATTGTCATGCTCTTCAGCTCGGCAAACGGCGAGCTGCTGGCGATCATGAACGACGGTGTTTTGCAACGGTTTCGAGTCGGCGGCGCCAACGGAGTGGCGACTAAACACTTGGCGCGGCAAGGTGCCGAGACCGTCGGCCTGATCGGCTCCGGTTGGCAAGCGGGAACTCAGGTGATGGCGGTCTGCGAAGCGCGCCGGATCAAAAAAATCAAAGTTTTCAGTCCGACAAAAACCAATCGTGAGAAGTTCGCAAAAGAAACGAGCGAACGGGTCGGCGTCGAAATTGTTCCTGTGGAGTCCTACCAGGAAGCCGTCAAAGGCGTGGATATTATCGTGACCTCGACCAATTCGCGCACACCGTTTCTCGGTAAATGGGCGCTGGCGGAAGGCATGCACCTGAGCGCGATGCAACGCGACGAATTCGACGACGAGGCGCTGCTCAGCTGCAAACCGCTGGTGCTGCACACGCACGCGACGGAGAATAACGTTACGTCGTCAGCGCTTGCGCATTTTGAGCGCGATAATTTCAAGCTGCGCGATCATCCGACTGATCGAGGCATCGATTGGAAATCATTGCCGACGCTACCGGAATTAGTGCTCGGGAAGATCGAAGGGCGCGAATCAGACCGTCAGATCACCGGGTTTGTCAACAACATCGGAATGGGTGCGCAGTTCGCCGCCGTGGGCAAAAAAGTTTACGACGCCGCGAAAGCAAAGGGGGCCGGCCGTGAAGTGCCGCTCGAGTGGTTTACTCAGGACGTGCATCCTTGATCCAGCACAGCAACTCGCGCATTTGACAATGAAACTTCTCCTCGGACTTTCAATCTTTCTCGCCGTGGTTGTATCTGCTGAGCAATCCTTCGCGCAATAGCGATTTCTCCTGGAGTACTCTTCTTTCAGCGCGAACCAGATGCCGATCTGGTTTGCCGAGGGAGAAGGACTGTTCAACGTTTTGGCATCGAGCCGGATTTGATTGTCATCGGAGCACGCGCGAAATAAGACGCCACCCTAGCAGTGTTTGATCGCAAACTTTAGATTGACAAGTTCAGATAGCCGGTGGATATTGCAACCGGCTGGATTCCACTGTGGGAGCCGTCCCCAGGATAAGCGACCCGCCTTTGTGCAGCTAACGGCGGCTCAGTTAGCATCAGATCCTTCGAAAATCCAAAGTGCGCTAGTTGACTAAATGTTTTTATCCGCAACGCCGGAGCATATGACTAAATCACGTGAGATAAGGAGGGTGTCATGGCAAAGATCCTGGAATGCGCCAAGGTAGACCCGTCCAGCGGGTGTCAGCACGTCGTACGAGGTGAGACGGAGGAGGAGGTACTCCAGAAAGCCGGTGAGCACGCCAAGGAACACGGCATCCGGCAAGTGACGCCAGAATTAATGGCGCGCGTCAAAGCGAACATCCGTGATGCCTAGTTGAAGGTCCGGCGGGTCGCACCGACGCATCGGCCGGCTCGGAAGCCCGATACCTCCCCGCCGTATTACTGCACAGGATTTGACCAAAGCAGAAGCGCACAGAGCAATGTATTGTCCATTTCCGACACGGCGCTCCGCCGAGCGCCGTAAGCTCCAGCGACTTCGAATAACCGCCACGATTTGTGAGATGACGGATTGGCTACTGCGTTGTTGGCTTGTCGGTAGCAGGCTTCGAGCTTATCGTACGGCGGAAGGGGATTGACGGAGATCGATCAGAAAGTCTGAGCCGAGGCATTGGGGCTGAGAGGAGAGTCTCTCTGTGTTCGACACCGAGCGTTTTATCGCCGACTGTTGCATGGCCGGTGCGTCGAGCGGGCTGTGCGGCGTACTCGAAGTCGTTTCTCGCGCAGTGAGCAATCCAGCAGAAATTCTTGCTGCGTTGGGGGAGCCGCGGCGTGCAGGGGTCCAAGTGCTCTACCGATCGACGGCGCTTACTGTTTTCAATCTCATCTGGGGACCGCAGATGTGCCAATTACCCCATGATCATCGGATGTGGGCTGTGATCGGTATCTACACGGGTCGCGAGGATAATATTTTTTGGCGACGGCCAACGGGCAATCCCAATGGTCGGATCGAGGCCGCCGGAGCCAAAGCACTTAGCGAGCGCGAGGCGGTGCCGCTCGGGCCGGAAATCATTCACTCTGTCATCAATCCTGTCAGTCGCCTGACGGGGGCGATCCACGTGTACGGAGGGGACTTCTTCGCGGTTTCCCACAGTCAATGGGATCCTGAACATCTTGTGGAAGAACCGTATGATGTGAACAGGCTGTTGGCGCTCTTTGAGGAGTCGAACCGTCTGCATGCTTCGACATGATGTGCGACACCCTAGCCGCATAATCCTGCTGTAGAAGACTCGTTGCGCGAGCCCGTCACCGCATCGATAGCGGGGCTTTGACGCTTGCCGGTGGAGCGACGGAGAGAGGGGGTGCCGGTGATCTGAAAGACCAATCTGTTCTCACTTCGTTTACTGGTGCGACTCATACGAATCGCACCCCATTTTTTAACATGGAAGGAGTTCGAATATGGCAACACTAGACGAGCTGCTCAAGATCGACGGCGTCGTCGCCGCGGGTGAGTTCACCGCCGACGGTAAATTGGGGGACCATAAGTCTAAGATGGACATGTCACCGGAGATGGCCGCAATGACGGCTCAATACTGCGCCACAGTCACGATGATGTTCAACACCCTGGCGGGCGCCTACTCTCAGTTGAGCAAGATGAACTGGGTACCCCAACAGGGCTGGGCCTACTCAGGCGGTGAGTGGACGGTGGCTGTTGGCGGCAATCGGGGCGTGTTTGTAGAAACAGCGAAGGCCGACTTCAACCAGCTGTTTCAGGCGCTCGTCGGGAGCCGCTAGCTTCGAGATGTCTGAAGGTCGTTAACCGTCCCATCAGGCCGCGGCTCAGCTTTGTTCCGTTAGGCAGCCCAGGAAGATATCAGAGGGTGTATGACACTTAAGGCGCAATCCACGCATCGATCCGGCGGTCCCGATGCCAAGCGCAACTTCATCCTCCAACAAGGGTTGTGCGAACCCGCGGCGGGAACTTTTCCGCTTCTGTATTCCGCCCTTCGCTTTCAGCCTTGGCTAGTCGGTCCTTGGGTGGTCGTCGCTACCATCCTCCAGGTGCCATTTCTTTTCTTCACTCTCGCCGCGGTGCTCTGGTGGAGCGCATTGGCCTCGCAACTCAACCCTTTCGATGCGCTCTACAATTGGAGCCTGGCGCGCTCAAGCGGTATTACCCTTGCCTCGGCGCCGGCGCCCCGCAGATTTGCCCAGTTTCTGGCCGGCTCGTTTGCGATTGCAATTGGACTTTCACTTGTTCTGGGCTGGCGCATGGCCGCGCTTGTTCTCGAAGGGTTTTTCATAGTGGCAATCGGAGCGCTACTGTTTGGCGGCTTTTGTTTTGGCTCGTTTGTGTTTCATCTCCTCTGTGGACGCGCCGATTTTGCCAAGCGCACTCTGCCGTGGGCGACCGGCGCCTGACATGCGCCGATTGTACTTTGCGACCATTGCGAATTGGCGCGTGTGGAACTCTGCAGAAGCGGGAAGAGATTGTGACTAGGCTGAAGCGCTGTCTGAGCCTCATTTGCTCGACCTGCTTCTTTGGGTGAAAAAGGACGCGGCGAACTGCGCCTCTCGCCCACACATCAGTCCCAAGCCTGCTCCGCCGCCGCGTTCTGCCCGGCGAGTTTTCCCGCGACGAAGCATTCGGTGATGTTGCCCGCTTCCAGGTAAAGATGCCCATAGATCGAGCTGATCTCACCGGCGACGTAAAGCCGCGGAATCGGTTGCTTCATCGGGTCGAGCACACGCTGCTTGACGTCATGCTCCGGACCGCCCTGCGTATTGTTGACGATTGGCCATGCCTCCATCACATAGAAGGGTGGTTTTGCAATCGGCATCATGGTTTTCGGCGGCCGTCGGTAGTCGGTGTCCTCGCCGCCGTCGCAGAGTGAATTCCAGCGCTGTACCGTGGCTCTTAGAATCTTGGGATTCACATCGATTTGACCAGCGATGTCTTCCAACGAGTTTCCTTTCTTGATCCATCCCTTTTCGACTTCGGCGAGATTGTCGCCGCTCCAGCTGGCGTCATAGCGTTCGTCGTTGACGATGGGGATTCCGATCGGTCCGAGTTTTCTGCCTTCCTCATCGAAGATGAGATAGCAGGGGATGCGCGGATAATCCTGAATGTCGGCGTCATAGAATTCCAGCGACCGGGTGCCGGTGTCCTGCGGTGCCGGTGGATACTCATCCATGAAGCGCTTACCGAATTTATCGACGGCTATCCAGATCATCTTACGGTTCTCGTTGCGCGGACCGGCCCAGACATGGCGAATCGCGAACGGCAGCTCGGGAAACTTAAAACCGTAACCGCCATGGAAGTGCCACATATGCCAGAGTCCGGCTCCTGCCTTCTGCGCCATCTTGATGCCGTCACCGGTGTTGCCGAGATAGACCGGATAGACCGGCTGCGCTTCGAAATACTGCAGCTTCATACCATCGTCGTTCTCATAACCTCCACAGGCTAGGATGACACCTTTTTTGGCTTTGATGCGTAGCGGCTTACTATCACATTCGGCAACCAGCCCGAGAACTTCCCCGTCATCGCCGGTGATCAATTCCTTCGCCGGCGTCGATAGCATCACCTCGATCCGGCGTTGCTTGACGTTGTCATAGACGACTTTGAACAGCCTCGCGCCGCCACGCAGTCCCTTGGCCCAAGGAAAATCGGAATATGCTTGGAAGTCTTTGAGTTTGATCGAGTCAATGTCGTTGGTGCCGGGAAATGGATAGGTGCCGTGACCGCGAGTTTCGGTTCTGGTCGGCTCGGTGCCACTGACTTTGGCGAGGTCGGTAACCCAGTCGATCATCCCGACCATCTCCTCGGCCATCTTACGCAGAACATCGTCGGGTGTGGTGCCGTTGCAGGTACGTTTCAAGTATTGAAAAGCGCCCTCGGCGTTATGGGCAAAGGCGACGCCGCCGCCGGACAGAATCGAAATGCCGCCGGGGTGAGGCATCTTTTCGATCAACAAAACGTTCGCGCCTGCATCGTGTGCGGTGATCGCTGAGATTCCGCCCGCGGCGCCATATCCGACAACGAGTACATCTACTTCCTTGTCCCAGTAAAGTGTCTTACCGTTAGTTGCCAAAATGAATACTCCTTGCTGCAATAAATTTCGCCGGTTCGATCGATGACATGCCTTACGCTGGTTCACCAGACCGCTGAGAAAGGTGTAGTTGCGAGGCGTGCGAAGAATCGATGAGCCGAAGCGTACTCTTTGGTACGTTGAGGCGCAGCGATTGAGCGCAACGAAGCAAATGCGCCTTTATCGACGGTCTGTTTAAAGCCGCTCCTCGAGCCAATCCAGCATGTACGGAACGTTATGCGCCCAATAGTCGTGGCTGCAGTGAACCCGCCCGGCGCCATCCTCATCATTGTATATCCTGAGAGTTTTGTCCTTGGCGCCAATCTCGGAGAACAGTCGTTTGGCGCCTTCAACCGACATCAAAGTGTCCTTGTCGCCGTGGGTAATCAAAGTAGGGCAGGTGATGTTTTGGGCGATACCCGCCATGGTGAAATCTTTTAATCGCTTACGGGCCTCTTCGTGGCTGACTCCGCCGAGCAAGCGTTGCACGGTCGGTTGCAAGTGATGACAGAAATCATAGAGGTCGTCGAGAATGCTGTAACAGCCGCTCCAGGCGATTAGAGCTTTGATGCGCTTGTCGAATGCTGCTACACGAGGCGCATAATAACCGGCCATGCTGATGCCGATTAAAGCGATCCGATCGGCATCTACCTCCGGACGAGAGATCAGGTAATCGAGACAGGCCTTACCCGGCACTTCGTAATCGGGCCGGGTGCCGATGTTTTTGAGATAAATGGAAGAGCCCCGTCCCGGCGTGTCGACCAGCAGCACGGCCAAGCCGCGTTCCGTCATCAGCTTGGCAGCGAAGTAGATTTCCTCGGCGTAAGCATCGGCGCCGCCGAGAAAAAAAATCGCGGGCCATTTGCCGGATTTCGGCAGGTCGGGATGACAAAAGTAGCCTTCATAGTTCTCACTGCCGCATCGGACAGAAATCACTTCGATGGCCGGCGTATGCAATCCTGCGCCGGCACGAAAGCACTCTTGAGCTTTGCGGAAGCGTTCTGCTTTGCGGTCATTCTCTTGATAGGTGAGAAACACATCGGACATGCGGTAATACTGGTTGGCGTGGAAAAAATAATCTCGCGCGGTGACTTTTCGTCCAGCCGCCAAAGCTTCCCTGGCACGCGCTTCGGTTCGCTGCGCCAAATCGAGCCAGCCTTTCTCCCAGCTTTGTTTATCTCCGGGTTTGATTTCTCGACACGTCCGGGCGATGTCGAACAGATCGCCGCCGCCTTGCTGCGCCTGCGCCACCAGTCTCAAGGTCTGGCCGCCAAAAGGTTCTGTGGGAAATAAGAAATCGAACATATTCACCTCAGTGCTATCAAATCTGCCGCCGCTTTCGGGTGCGGACATTCAAGAGGTGATCTTACTGCAAATCCGTTTCTAAAGTCTACGCGCGGAAGCGGTTGACAGAGTCGCCGGTGATCATGATAGTTTTGAGCGATCAAGTTTCTTTTAAATATCCAACGATGATAGGAAGCGATTGGGATGAAATCGGGTTTCAAGGTAATGGATTCGGATATGCATTTGCGCGAGCCGGCAGATCTCTGGGACAGATACATGGAACCGGAATTCCGCGATCAGGCGCCGAAAATTTTAAGTTCGACAGCGCGAAGCTCGGCGATGGTTTTGCTCGATGGCAAGATTTTGCAGGGCTATCAGCCAACCTACCGCGGCGGCATATTCGATGCGACGCGCATCGATGACGAGATTGCCGAGGCGCGAGCGAGAAAGTTCGACAGCACCAGCCAACTTAAAGCAATGGAGCTCGAAGGACTGGACGTGGCGGCGCTCTATCCGTCGATCGGCTTGGGAATCATGATGCGGGAACAAATCAATCCGAAGCTCGCCGCAGCTGTGGCGCGCGCTTACAATAATTGGCTCTGCGATTTCTGCCAGGCTGATCCCAAGCGGCTCAAAGGCGTGGCGATGCTGCCGCTTCACGATCCCGCCGAAGCCGTCAAAGAATCGCAACGCGCGATCGGCAAGCTCGGGTTTGTCGGGGTTTTCGCCCGGCCCGAGCCTTTGCATGATTTGCCGTGGCATTCCCGCTATTTCGATACTCTATGGTCGGCCCTCGAGGAGCTTGGAGCTCCCCTGGGTTTTCATTCGGCGGCGGCGGCAGGCGAGCTACCGCAAATCGGCGATCGTTTCGGCGATAATCTGCTGCTCCGGCACGTGGTCTCTCATCCGATGGAAAACATGCTGGCGATGGCAGACATTATCGGTGGCGGCGTGTGCGACCGGCACCCCAAACTCAAGGTGGCGTTTCTGGAATGTTATTGCGGTTGGGTTTCCTTCCTGCTGCACCGGCTCGACAATGCCATGGAAAAGGGACGCTTTCCGACCGCAGGCAAGTTAAAACCGAGCGAATATTTTCGACGGCAATGCTGGATCTCGACCGAGCACGAGAAAGAGTTGCCGATGATCATCGATTTGATCGGCGATGACAATATAGTTTTCTCCACCGACTATCCGCACGGCGACTCCGACTTTCCCCGCGCCGTGGAAGAGTTTTTGGAAATGGACGGCGTCTCGAAAGAGAGCCAGAGGAAAATTTTGTGGGACAACTGCGCGCGCCTTTACAATCTGGCCTAGAATGCCGGAGAAATTTGTGAGCGCTAGTGGGAACAAAAAGCCAATCGAATCTTCCTTTGTTCAGAATGAATCGTGTTATAACGATGTCACCCTGAACCGAGTGAAGGATGTTAAACAGAACGATTGAGAATTTATGGTGATCATTCGTGGAGGTAAATAAAAGTGACCTATCGGACGGTTGGTAAAGCACTGCCCCGTATTGAGGGCGAAGGCAAGGTGACCGGACAAACAAAGTATGCTGCAGATTTGCCGTTTGAAAACCTACTGTGGGCAAAAATTTTGCGCGCTTCGGTGCCGCACGCGCGGATCGTCAATATTGACACCTCAAAGGCAAAGGCTTTGAAAGGCGTGCGCGCTGTGCTGACCGGCGCGGATGTCAAAGACATCTACGTCGGCACGCGCGTGAAGGACCAACCGGTCTTGGCTTACGATAAAGTTAGGATGGCCGGGGACGCGGTGGCGGCAGTCGCGGCCGATAGTGAGGAGATCGCCGAAGAGGCGATTGGACTGATCGATGTTCAGTATGAAGAGCTCCCTTACGTCGAAGATCCGGTCGAAGCGTTGAAACCTAGCGCCCCACTGATTCACGACGACCGTGGCAAATATAAAAACGCGCCGAAATTGCCGGAAGGTGTTTCCCCCCACAACCTGCAGTCCTATGTGTTGTGGAAAAACGGCGACGTCGAAGCCGGTTTTCAGAAGGCCGCGCGAGTATTCGAGCATACTTTCCGAACACCGTTATCGCATCACGGTTATATCGAGCCCTGTGCCTGCACGGTGCAGGTTCACGACGATGGTCGGGTCGAAGTGTGGGCGTCGAACAAGGGACCCTGGGGGTTGCGCGAACAGATGGCCGAAGACTTTGGCCTGCAGAAGGAAAACATTAAAGTCCATATCGTTCACGTCGGCGGCGACTTTGGCGCTAAAGCATCGTTGATCGACGTCCCGGTGGCTTATTACCTGTCGAAAGCGACCAAACAGCCGGTAAAGTTGGTTTTCGACTACACGGACGAGCTTCTTGCCGGCGGCCACCGCCATCCGGCGGTGCTTGCGCTGCGAACGGGAGTAGATCAGGACGGACATTTTACCGCGATCAAAGCGACTATCCATTTCAGCGGCGGCGCCTACGGCTCGCAGAAAGCCAATCCTCAGGTGACCGTGCTCGGCGGCCGGCGCCTGGCGAGCATGTATCGGGTGCCGGCAATTAGCTGCGAGACTTATTGCTCGTATACCAATCAGGTTCCTTGCACCCAAACGCGCACGCCGGGCAGTCCGCAGGTTGTGTTCGCGTTCGAGTCGCAGGTGGACATCATCGCCAAGGAGATGGGCATCGATGCTCTCGAGTTGCGCCGAAGGAATATTCTGCAGGACGGCGATGCCAATCCCATGGGTGAAAAGTGGACCGATATTCTCATGGGCGAAGTGCTGGAACGCGTGGTGAAAACTTCGGGCTGGAAGAAGGACGGAGCGAAGAAAAACCGCGGCTGGGGCATGGCGCTCTATGATCGCGGCACGCCGGAAGGGAAGGCGAGCTCGGCATTGACGCTGGAGGCCGATGGCAAGGTCAATATCCTCACCGGCGTGCCAGATGTCGGTCCCGGCTATTATACCGTCAGCCAGCAAATGGTTTGTGAAACGCTCGGGTTGCCGCCGGAGAAAGTTGGCGTGGTTTTCAAAGACACGGATAGCCTGCCTTTTGATCCCGGCACCGGCGGCAGCAAGCAAACGAATACTTCCGGTCACGCGGTCAATAAGTCCGCGCATGAGGTGCGCGAGAAATTAGTCGCCCTGGCGGCGCGGGAACTAGGTTGTCAGCCGGAGGAGATACGGCAGGAGGGTGGCAAGCTCACGGCACCCAACAAGAGTTCGACGACAACGCAAAAGATGATTGAGCTGGCTGTCAGAGAAAACGGCGGCCCCGTCTTTCATCTGACCAATTTTGTCCCCAAGGATATGCCGAAGGTGACCGGCTTCGCCGCGCAAGTGGCTGAGGTGGAAGTTGATCCGAATACCGGCGGAGTGAGGGTTCTAAATTTGACCACCGCCCACGATACTGGCACGGTGCTCAATCATCTCACGCTCACCGGGCAAATCGAAGGCGGAATCATTAACGGCCTCGGCTTTGCGTTGATGGAAGAGAACCCGATGATCGATGGCAAGATCGCATCATTGACAATGGGCGAGTCCAAGCTGCCATGCATTGCCGATGTGCCGCCGCTGAAAACCGTTCTGGTGGAAAGTCCGACCGGTCCGACACCGTTCGGCGGCAAAGCCATTGCCGAAAATCCCAACGTGCCGACCGCGGCGGCGATTGCCAATGCAGTGGCGGATGCCTGCGGCGTGCGAATTTTTGACTTGCCCTTGTCGCCGGAAAAGGTCTTCTGGGCCTTGCACGGAAAGATCAAGAACTGAAATGGCGATCAGGTTGTTAGGACATCAAACCGTTCAGGTGAAAGTGTGGTGTTTGTAGCAGCGCGATTATGATGGTGCTTCAAAACTGATGGCGAGGCATTGTGGAATTCGAACATGATGGACATCACGTTCATCTCATCGAACTACCCACCAGCAGCGGCAGACGCTGGAAATTTAGCGTCGTAGTGTGCTGGGAAAGTGAAGGTATCAGGCGAGTACGAGCTTTGAGCTGCATTGGGCGCGCCTTCGAGACTGCGCATAATGCGAGGCTCGAAGGCATCGAGTTCACCAAGAGATGGATCGACGAAGGAAAGCCGGCACCACATTAATCCGTGATCTCTATGGCGTTCAGGTTCCATAGCAGCGCGATATTCCGAGCTGCGCCGGTTTCGACAGCTGGGTCAAATGACAACCTTTAGAGGCCGACCACCGGTACTATTAGCGCCGCGCGCAGCGAAAACCAAATCCATGAATAGATGTCGCCTTCTTTACCCTTTAATCGGTACTTAGTTTTCAATAGATGTTTCTGAGCACAAATGATCACTGAGGCAGTGATAGTTTCTCAGTGACGTGTGCCTGACCAAGATGAACAGCGTCGACGTTGTCGCCGGTTTGATCGTTCAAGAAGGGCTTTTGCTCGTTTGCCAGCGTAAGGAGGGAGGAGCGTTTCCCCTCAAGTGGGAATTTCCCGGTGGCAAAGTGGAAAGTGACGAGGGGCACGAGGATGCTCTATGCCGCGAGTTGATGGAAGAACTCGGTATTAGAGCCGATAAGCTGAGTGAAATCTTCAGACACACGCACAAGTATTCGGATGCGTTCGTGGTAAATCTTAGATTCTATCGGGTTCATAGTTTCACCGGTGTGTTAAGAAATCGTGCGTTCCAGAATCTGGCTTGGGCCGGGATCGACAAGCTCGCTACGTTCGATTTCCTCGACGGAGACTTGCCGCTCGTAGATCTGTTACTCTCTGCTTCGGGCCGAGAATTACTCACGTGATATCGGGGCTGCCGTCGATTTCAACAGGAGTCTACGTTGACCTAGAGATTTGACAGATGCACAGCCCATCGGTATTCTAGCCACACTCTTTCAACTGCAGCTATGACAAAAAGGGCTTTAATTGGTTTTTTTTTCCTTCTTTATCAGTTGTCCACCGTGACCCCCGCTCTGGCGGATGTCTGGGTGCATAAAGATAAACAAGGAGTCTTAACCTTCACCAACGTCCCTAATCACAGCGGTTTCCGCCGGGTGATTCGTGAGTCAATCTCACCATTGAGGGGGCAGACTTATACATCCAACTTCGAGAATTTTATCGTCTCCGCATCGGCTCGCCATAGCATCGACCCAGATTTGATTCGCGCTGTGATCAAAACGGAGTCGGATTTCAATTCGAACGCGCGCTCTTCTAAAGGAGCAATGGGATTGATGCAGCTAATGCCTGACACAGCTCGGCAACACAATGTTCTTGATGCGTACAATCCACTAGAGAATATCGAGGGCGGTGCGAGACATCTTCGGTTGTTACTCAGCCGTTACCGCGGCAATCTGGAACTGAGTCTCGCGGCCTATAACGCTGGAATTAACGCTGTTGAACGACATGGAGGTATTCCTCCGTATGCCGAAACTCGCCAATACGTGCGGCGCGTCCTGCATTTTTACGACGGCTACCGCGAAACCGGATTGCAGAACGTCGGGCAGGTTCAGCAATAACGCTGCCTTGCACAAACCGTCCTCATTGAGCTTCACGTGGTTTGGACGTTTCCCAACTTTCTCAGTCTGATCCGAATTCTAATCATCCCGCTACTGGTTTATTTGCTGACGCTGACAGACCGCACTTCGAGCTTGATCGCTGCAGTCCTGTACTTACTGGCTTCGATAACCGATTACTTCGATGGCTATCTGGCAAGACGCAATAAGAGCGTCTCCGATGTCGGCAAAATCCTCGATCCGCTTGCAGACAAGTTGATGGTGGCTTCGGCTCTGATCATGCTCGCAGCCATGGACCGTCCGGGCGAGCCGAGTGTGCCGGCCTGGCTCGTGGTCATAATTATTGCCAGGGAAACCGCTGTCACGATTATTCGCGGCATTGCTTTGACTGAAGGAATCGTCATGCATGCCGAGGCGCTCGGTAAGTACAAATTTATTTTACAATCTTTCGCGGTGGTGGGTCTTTTGGTGCACTACGTTTATTGGGGTGTGGATTTTTATACGGCGGGAATTTATTTTTTGACGCTGGCGGCTGTGCTCGCGTTATGGTCGGGCGTCAATTATCACGTGCAGTTTTTCCGCCTTCGACAGTCTCGCGTCTCCGCGCATGGCTGATCTAAATTGACAATATCTCTGGCTTCGTATAATTTTTAGATCATGCGGGTGTAGCTCAGTTGGCTAGAGCGTATGCTTGCCAAGCATAAGGTCGGGAGTTCGACCCTCCTCACCCGCTCCATCTTTAAGCCCTTGAGAAATCGAGGGCTTTTTTATTGTGGCTGGCTCGGCTAATGCTGTCGAAGCTAGGCTTTCCATTCTTCGGTCTCATCCATCAATGAAATTCGGTGCCACCGCCCGTCCCCTCGCCGCACTCTACAGCAGTACATTTTTATCCGGCGCATGGGCAATGGTCATCCCAAGTATTCCAGTAATCGCGCGGGAGTTTGATGTATCGGCCGGTGCCGCGGCGCAGATTGTGACGGCATTTGCGATCGGCAAGTTCGTCGGCACGGTAGTAGCCGGGATAATGCTGGATCGCATGGGAACACGCGTGGGGCTCATTGCCGGACCTCTAGTGGCTAGTGTGGCATCGTTTGCAACTGTGATTGCGCCTTGGCTGAGCGCGATCCTCGCGCTGGTACTGGTTATGGGGGCGGCGGACAGCCTCTGGTCAAGCGCGCGCGAGATCGCCGGAATCGATCTCGCGGATCGCAAACAGCGCGGTCGAGTACTGAGCAGCCTGCATGGCACCTACAACATGGGCGCGGCCGTTTGTCCACTCCTCGGTGGCTGGCTTACGGACATGTTCAGCTATAAAGCGGCGTTTATTGGCTATGCTGTCGCCACCGCGCTCGCGGTTGGACTGGGATTCGTCAGCCGAGAATCGAGAAGTCCGACGTTGGCGCCACCGCCGAACGTCAAGCAGAATCGAAACTGGGGATTTAGCCGGTTACGACACCTACTCCACGGCGTCGGAGGATTGTTGAGAGAAATACGCCCAGATCTAAGATCCACCTATCTGGCTCTGGTGCTCGCAACAGTGGTCAGCCAATCGCAAAGAATATTGGTGCAGAGCATACTGCCGATCTATGCCGGATTTTATCTCCAACTATCGCCCACTCAGATCGGCATGCTTTTTTCGATTTCGGGGATCATAGTTTTCGCGATGATTATTCCCGCAGGTTTGGTTATGGATCGAATAGGGAGGAAGTGGTGCACGGTACCGAGCACCGGAATTCCGGCGCTGGTATTTCTTCTGATCCCGCTGACGAATAGCTTCACCGAATTATCGATTCTCGTAGGATTGTCTGGTTTGGCTCAAGGACTCTCACTGGGATCGATCGCGACTTCGACGTACGATGTGGTGCCTTCGCACGTACGTGGAAGGTTGCAAGCAGTACGGCGAACCGTTGCCGAGTTGGGCAGCGGCCTTGCCCCAATGATCGGCGGCTATCTCGCCAACGCTTACAATCCCGGTGTGCCGTTTCTGGTGTATGCCCCTCTGCTACTTTTTTCTGCCGTACTTCTCGGGTTAGTCGGTAAAGAAACGCTCGATCGGTGAGACAAATCACCTCCCATTATCGCTTCTGCCGGCCAAACAACCCTTCTAGTCCTCTGCGAATCAAGTCTTCCGGTGACTTTGGACTGGGCTGGCGTTCTTGGTCCGGCTGGCGATCTGGAGCACGGCGTTCTTTGGGGCCGAAGAGTTGCTCTTGAAGTTCTTCCGCGCCTCTTTGAAACAGTCCGCGCTGAAGCGCCTTTGTTAAAAAGCCTGCATCCGGGCGCGGTTTCACATTGGGCATTTGCCCCGACACCGTAAACGGAATCTCCAGCTCGTTGTTTTTATTGAAAAGTAATCTTATTTCGCGGACCGCTCCGGCGATGTCACCAGATAACTCAGGAGAGAACCGGATCACTCCGCGAAAATCGACCCGGCGTTCGAAGTCCACCCAACCATCTCCTGCGACCCTGAACTGGGCCGCGGCAATGCGCAAATTTTTTAAGTTTAGCCGGCTATCACCAATATCAAGCTGCGTCTGCAAATCTTTGAAAACCGTGTCCTTGGCCTCAAACGTTTCAGGATATTTTCTCCGAACAGCCGGATTAATGAGATTTGTCAGGCCGGGTATTCCGGTGGCGCCGGAGAGCACGGCATCGGCAATATTGAAATTCAACAACGTACCCTTTAGGACTTCGGTTTGCCCATCCCCGCGCAGAGTAGGTTTAATCTCCTGCCACTGATCACCCTGACCCGCCAGTTTGAGATTACCGTTCAAGCTCCCTCGCATGTCCGGTTGTTCTTTGGTGAAGTATTGATGCAATTGCACCAGATCGATGCCTTTGATTTCTGAAGCCATGGAAAATTTTGGACTCTCATCAAAACCGAATTCTCCCTTCAGCTGCGCCAACCCATTAAGCACGTTGGCGCGAAAACTCCGCAAAACCACGTTGTTCTTCGCGTAGGAGAGATTAGCGTCAAGATCCTTGTAATCCATGTTATAGAGTCTTCCATCACTGGAAAGAATCCTACCCGCCACGGTAGTTTGGCCACTGGCCGTGGTTACCTGACCATCGCTGCCGAAACCGCGGAGGATATCGCTACTACGCTCTGGCGGTAGAGAAGGTTGGATATCGGCCAGCGCTAACTCGGCAGTATTCAACTTATAAGATAGAGTAAGCGGCGAGAATCTCGCGATGACTGCTGCCAAACTGATACGCGAATTCCCCAGATTGAAGTTCATTTCTTTAGTTTCGGCTTGTGCATGAGAGAATTTCACTTGGGCACTTAGGTTTTCGATAGCTTTGGGCAATTGTGGAACCTTAATGCTGGCGCTCTGTAAAGATAGGTTTCCATCCACCTGGGGATTCTTTCCTGCTCCGATCGGGCCACGGACTGTTGCGCGCAGCCCCATTTTGCCGTTGAGGTCGTAATTAGCTAGCGCCGGAATGAGTTTACCCCAACCCTCCAAGGAGATTGGATCGGAATCAAGCGATACGTTTGCTACCGGCGCTTTGCCCAGGGCAATGTCACCTTTGACCTGTAAAGGCAGCGTGTGAAGCTTGAGCGCGGCGTTTCGGATGGCAATCTTATCTTTGCTGTAATGGGCCGCGCTATCGAGGGCTAGAGGGATGCCCGCGGGTTTGTGAAAATAATCACCCCATTGAATAAACCCCTGGGTGCCTTCAATGCCGCCGTTCAATGCGAAATCATGAAGCGTTCCTTTGACTTTTAGGCCGCTCAGTTTGAAAATGCCGCCGACTTCCAGGTCTTTCGGTAGCGCG
>JAICEJ010000021.1 GCA_025924215.1 Candidatus Binatia bacterium | reverse complement strand
GTGTTGCGGCATACCGGCCTACGACTCGATGCTCATTTGTTGTTTGCCGTGCTGGTAACATTGCACGTGGTGCTTCTCACCGCCAGAATTTTCAAAGACCACAGTGATCATCGCCGGCTTACCCGTCCGGCGCTGTTTCTCGGCGCAATGTTGTTGCTGCAATTACTTTTAGGGACCGTCTCGTACCTCGTTAAATTTACCGCCATACTAAGAGTACCCATCGATGTGACGGTGTTTCTTACCACGACGCATTTAGCCGTCGGTGCTCTTATGCTCGTGACCAGCCTGATAGTGACATTGCGGTCTTATCGCTACCCAACCGTGATAACTGCCGCAGGGCAGGAAGTCTTTACGGAGCAATGCTCAGTATGAACTCGAACACTCAAACCCTCGACTTACCTACGGCGCGTGCGATTCGCCGGGTAGCGGATTTCTGCGAGCTTGCCAAGCCGCGGGTTGTGCTCATGGTGCTGATCACCGCATTTGTCGGTTTTTACGTCGGCTCGGCCGATGTGCCGGATTATTCGCAGCTACTTAAAATGCTCCTCGGCACTGCGCTGGCTGCCGGCGGCACATTGGCGCTGAACCAGTTTATCGAACGCCGAAGCGACGCTCTGATGACACGGACGCGCCACCGGCCCATTCCGGACGGGCGGGTCACGCCGGTAGAAGCTTTTTGGTTTGGTTTGGCGGTGACTATAGCCGGTCTCGTCTATCTCGCTATAGCGGTCAATGTCATCAGTGCAGGGATTACCGCGCTGATCACGGTGACTTACTTGCTCTTCTATACGCCAATGAAGCGAAAGAGCCCGTTGTGCTTGATCGTCGGCGCAATCCCCGGCGCCCTCCCCCCGGTGATCGGTTGCGTAGCCGCCCGAGGTATCTTGGATGTCGACGCCTGGGTCTTGTTTGCCATTCTATTTCTCTGGCAGGTGCCGCATACACTTGCGATTGCCTGGTTGTACCGTGACGATTATGCGAAAGCAGGAATTCAGTTTCTACCGGTCATTGAGCCTGGAAGCTCCAGCACCAATCGCCAAATCGTTTCCCACTGCGCCGCTTTGCTGGCCGTCAGTCTGTTGCCGACCCTTCTAGGCTTAGCGGGTGCAATCTATTTTGTAGTCGCGTTCGTTCTTGGCGTTGGATTTCTCGTCAGTGGGCTTCGCTTGGCAATGGAATCGACCTTGATTGGCGCTCGCCGGCTATTATACGCTTCATTGATTTATCTGCCGGTGCTTTTGTTAATGATGGCCTTGGACCGGGTGCCGTCATGAGTAAGACGATGAACAGTATTTTTTCAATAAGAGAAAATCGGGGAAAGAATCGGCGTCTTGGATCTGTCTTAGCGATAGCGCTAGTGCTTTATATCGGAGCCGTTATCGCCTTCATCATTGCGTATTGAGAAAACCAGATCGGCGAGAGCTGATTGACGAGCGGGAGCATTTCGTAGTCTTTATTCGCGACGATTATGGCACGAACTTCGACGGCACGACGACTCGATGAAGCGCCGATTGCTCCAGCGACCCGGCTCGAGTTTGGCGGTGGTGATCCGCCGGCGCCTCCGGTGCAACCCAATGCGCCAATTGCGAGTAATGCTTGGCTCGCAACCGTCATGTTTCTTGGCGCTGAGGCGATGTTCTTTGCCGGACTGATAGGCGCCTTCATCGTCTTTCGAGTCGGCAGTTCGATATGGCCGCCACCCTTTCAACCCAGGTTGCCGGTCGGTATCACCGGCGTGAATACAATTGTTTTGCTTGCCAGCGCAGTGACCATGCATATGGCACTCCGCTCGATTCGTGCCGGAGCGATGCGCCGTCTAAATCGTATGTTGGTCACGACTGCCGCGCTCGGCGGTGTGTTCCTTCTGATCCAGGGGTACGAGTGGGCTCGGCTGATTCACTTCGGGCTGACGGTTTCGAGCAGTATTTACGGCGGGCTATTTTATACTTTGATCGGATTTCACGCATTCCATGTTGCCGGCGCGCTGGCCTGGTTGATTTTGGTGTTTGTGCGAGCCAATCGGGGTTACTTCTCACGGCAAAAATACACGGGCTTGCAAATCTGTGCCATGTATTGGACGTTTGTTGTCGCCCTCTGGCCGGTGCTTTACGGTTTGGTGTATTTGTACTGATGGTTTGTTGACAGCGAAAAGATGATCCGTTAGCTTCGGCTCGTTATTTAACGATGACTGCATTGATGAAAAAAATTCTGCCGCTTGCTTGCCTTGTGCTTTTGGCGCCGACGCTGGCGCATGCTTGCGCGGTTTGCCTGACCGGCGCAGGTGATGACTCGGTCACGGAAGCGTTCAACATGAGCGTGTTGTTCTTGATGGCGACGCCCTATGCCGTTGTCGGCGGGATTGTCAGTTGCCTGATTTACGTCAAGCGGGGCAAGGCGGCGGAGGTTAAAAGGGAACCGGGTGGCGAGCCGGCAATGCCTTTAGCAACGATTCAGAAGGAGAGTGCAACAAGATGAGTGAAGCTGCTGCGGCGCATCCTGGAGTTGAACCGGCCGAGTCGCCTTTGACTCCCGACAGCTGGGGCAAACTCGGCATGTGGAATTTTCTCGCCGGTGATGCGATGTCTTTCGGTGGATTGATCGTCGGCTACGGGATCCTCCGTTATTCGAGTTCCAGTTGGCCGCCGCCCTCGGAAGTCCTGGGCATTAATTTGACCGCCCTGATGACTTTGTTGCTGATTATCAGCAGTGTGACGATGGTTTTGGCATTGGCCGCGGTCCAGTCAGGTGACAAGGCCAGGTTCAAGAAGTTTATGGCGTTTACGATTCTCGGCGGCGCGCTCTTTCTCGGCTGTCAAGCCTATGAGTGGACGCACTTGATACATGAGACACTGCCTCACCACAAGATTTCGTTCTCGAGTCACCTATTTGCCACGACATTCTTCGTTCTGACCGGTTTCCACGGGCTGCACGTCACCGGTGGTGTCATCTACAACACAGTCGTGCTGACATTGGTGAGCAAGGGCCGATGGGGTGCCAATCACGTCGAGATTGCCGGTCTCTATTGGCACTTCGTCGACCTGGTGTGGATTCTGATCTTTACGTTTGTCTACTTACTGTAGGTTCTTAGGGGAACGACATGGCTACGACAACTCATACGCATCCTAATTACATGGGAATTTTTTGGGTTCTTCTGGTGCTCACGGTGGTGGAGGTAGGGCTTACCTTTTTAGGACTGCCGAAAATGTTGCTGGGTTCTCTGCTCGTGATCCTGGCGGTCTGGAAAGCCGCGCTGGTGGCGATGTATTTCATGCATCTGAAGTTTGAGCGAAGAACTCTGGCAATGATCGCGATTGTGCCGTTTATCCTCTGTCTGTTCTTGATTTTGATGCTGCTGCCCGATATCCGTCCCGCTTGATTGAAATCACTTCCTTGCCGGCGCTTAACGCGGCGCTAAATTCACTCAGCGCCGTTCTGTTGTTAACCGGCTACCGGTTTATCAGAGCTGGCAATCAACCAGCGCACCGCGCCAGCATGCTCGCAGCATGCGCTTCCTCGACCCTGTTTTTGATTTCCTATCTGGTTTACCACTTTCATGTCGGTTCCGTGGCTTTCAAAGGTCAAGGCTTGATCCGGCCAATCTATTTTACGATTCTGATTTCGCATACCATCCTGGCGACCGCGGTTGTGCCGCTGGCGATCATCACCTTACTTCGAGGTCTGCAGAAAAATTTCATCAAGCATCGTCGTATTGCCCGCTGGACCTTTCCGATATGGATGTATGTTTCCGTCACCGGCGTAATCGTCTATTGGATGCTTTACTGGTTGGTTCCGTCGCGTTGATTGCTGATCTAGCGGCGGTTGTGTTCCGCGCGAGATCCGCAGTACAGATGAGCGACATCACTTAGAATGCGGAGTCCGCCTTCGCATCAATATCCTTGATCTCGAGATTGTGGAGGGTTTCGTGAAAACTATTGGAATCGTCGGTTGCGGCGCCATCGGTCGCGCGCTGGTTGCGGCCAAGGAAAGCGGCAGTTTGCCTGTGCGCATCGCGGGGATTACCAGTCGAAGCGAGGAGCATGCGATTGAGTTTCTCTCTAGGTTCAAAAGCCCTCCACCGTACCTGTCGTTGCCCGAGCTGATCGACGCTGCCGATTTGCTCGTTGAAGCGGCCGGCGGCCCGGTCGTGCCTGGATTGGCGAAGGATGTCTTTGCAGCGGGCAAGGATCTCATGGTGATCAGCGTTGGCGCTCTGCTCGACCATCCGGAGATCATCGAAACCTCCCGCCGCACCGGTTGCCGCTTATATATCCCATCTGGAGCCATCGTGGGTTTGGACGGCATCAAATCGGCTTCTGTGGGGCAGATCACGCATGTCACGATGACCACGCGCAAGCCGCCTGGCGGACTGGAAGGCGCGCCGCATTTGGTGAAAAACCAGATCTCGCTTGACGGACTGGCTGAGGAGACGGAGGTCTTCTCCGGCACCGCCCGCGAGGCGTGCAAAGGGTTTCCGGCCAATGTGAACGTTTCGGCCGCGGTGAGCCTGGCCGGCATTGGTCCCGATCGAACGCGAATTCGCATCCTGGCCGTTCCCGGGCTCAAGCGGAATTGTCATGACATCGAAATCGAAGGCGAGTTCGGCCGCATGCTGATGCACATCGAAAATGTTCCCAGCGAAAATCCGAAAACCGGAAAATTGACTGTGCTGTCGATCATTCGCGCGCTGCGGGACGTCGTAGATCCCGTACGCATCGGCAACTAGAGTGGCTGATGAACAATAGCGATGTCATTGTCGGCATGCTGGAGAAAGCAGGCGTGCGCTGGGTTTTCGGTGTACCCAGCGGTCCGGTCCTTCCGCTGATCGAGTCGTTGCAGCGAAGTTCCATTGGATTCATTCTGACGGCGAGCGAAACGTCGGCAGGGTTTATGGCATCGGTGGTTGGATACTTGACCGGGCGCCCGGGTGTTTGTGTTTCTACGGTGGGGCCCGGAGCGACCAACCTTACCACTGGCGTGGGTTGCGCCTGGCTCGACCGGGCGCCGGTGCTGGCGCTGACGTGCAATGTTTCGAGCGCCTGGCTCGACCGCCGCATTCAGATGCGCGTTGATCATCAAGCCTTATTCAAGCCGATTACCAAGAGAACTTTTTCTTTTAGCGATGGCCAGGTCAGTAAATTATTGGCGCAGGCCTTGGCGATTGCCGGGGACGAACCGCCGGGACCGGTTCACCTGGATTTCCCTGAGGACGTGGCTCTCGCGAGTGGAGCGGAAGAGTGGAATCAAGCGATTGAGGCGAAACTCCTTGCGGATTGTTCCGAATCGATCGCTCAAGCGCTTTCGGAAGCTCTCCATAAATCGCAGCGGCCGCTGGTGGTCACCGGACTTACTTTCGCCCGCCATAACAATTCGGACAAGCTTCTGCAGTTTATCGAACGACAAAAGATACCTTTCGTGTCGACGCTTCATGGCAAAGGCTTCTTACCGGAGAGCCATTCGAATTGGGCGGGCGTCATCGGCCGCGCGCGCCGAACCGACGTCAAACGTTTCACCGATCAGGCCGACTTCATCATCGCGGTGGGTTACGATCCGATCGAGATGAATTATGAGGAATGGGTTGGCCAAACTCCGGTCATCCACATTAGCACCGAGCCGGCTGAGGATGATGGCAGTATCACATTTATCTGGAATCAGGCTTGTAATTTCGATGCAGCGGTTACCGCGATGGCAAAGACTCCGCCAGTTTCCAACCTGTGGTCTGTCGAGGATTGGCGCGAACATCGTATGTCATTCGATCGCGCGCTGCGTCCTGCCGGCAGCAAGTTTGCCGCGCATCATGTGTTGGATATTTTGCGTGAGAAGCTCGCATCCGATGGCATCCTTGCCTACGATGTCGGCGCGCACACGCACCAAATCGCCAGTCAATGGCGCACCGATTGTCCGAAGTCCTTGCTTGCCACCAATGGCTGGTCCTCCATGGGCTATGGCATGCCGGCGGCGTATGCGGCCAAGCTGGTATTCCCTGACCGAGAAGTCGTTGCGGTGGTAGGCGACGGCGGCTTTCAGATGACCGTGGGTGAACTATCGCTCGCGCGACGCTTGCGCTTGCAGGTGCCGGTGATCGTTCTTAACGACGGCTGGCTGGGTTTGATGAAAGTGAAGCAGGAGCGCAAGCACTACCATCTCTCGGGAGTTCATCTCGGTCCGCCGCCAGAGTCGCCGCCACATTATTTCGGTGTGCCATGCCGGCCGGCTAAAACTCCTGATGAATTCAGTCAGGCGCTGCAATGGGCATTGACACTGGACGGTCCCAGCATCATCGAAGCTTTCATCGATGTCGAGCCTTACTCCCAGACCGTCTTCGACTGAACCCAGAATTCCGCAGTAAGCGATTAAAGACTGCCGATCAAGCGGTGCGCCTGGAGGAGCGAAGGCAGAGAAACGAAGAGTTTCAATTTTGTTTATGGTGCATGGTTTAGCGCTCATATTTTTTCCAGGAGTTCGCTGCAGCAAGTGGAGCTTGCGGGCCGCTACAAGCCGCAGGCCCATTGCCTTGGCTCCGGAGGGCGCGCCGTTTGATCGCCGTGTCACTTTGAACTGCGGAACCCGGGCTGAAAGCAGCTCCATCGATGGATGAAGCCGCAAACCGAGATCGCTTTCGCTGGGCGATTCTCGCGTTGATCAGCGCTTCTCACGTGATCGGCGCGGCGGCACAATACGGCATCAATACTTTAGCGCCTTTCTACAAAGAAGAACTGGGTTTGTCGCGCGCGCAAGTCGGTCTATTTTTCTCGGCGTTTTACCTGGCGATGACCGGCGCTTCCTTTGGCACAGGATGGCTCGCCGACCGGCTCGGCGTGCGCAAGACGTCCTTGCAGGGGCATCTAATTCTAGGCTTTTGCACCCTTACGGCCGCGCTTGCGCCTTCCTTCACTTGGGCCTTCGCCAGCTTTTTTCTTGCCGGGTTCGGCTATAGTTTTCTTAATCCTGCATCGACCAAAGGCGTGATGTCCTGGTTTCATCGCGATGAACGCGCCACGGCGATGGGCATTAAGCAGACCGGAGTACCGGCCGGCGGTGTCGTGACCGCGATGCTCGCGCCTGCGCTAGTCTTGCTCATCGGCTGGCGCGGCGCACTGGCTGCGCTGGGCATGATCAATTTTCTATTCGGCTTTTTGTTCTGGTTCTTCTGGCGCGACCCGGTCGGAGATTCGCTCAAACATGATTCTCCTGAGCGCGCCGCAAATGATGCGGCAGCGCCGCTCAACATCTGGAGTCTTCTTCCAGTCAGCTGCGGTACCGCTATTTACCTGGTGGGGCAAATGGCTTTGATCACTTACACACCGCTCTATTTGAAAGACGCGATGGGCTTTTCGCCGTACTGGGCAAGCCAGGCTTTGGCCCTCACACAGGCCGGCGGCATGGTCGGACGCATCGGCTGGGGCGTCGCCAGCGACCGGCTGTTTGGCGGCCGGCGCAAAATCGTTTTGGTTGTCATCGGCGTATCGTCCGCGCTCATGATTCTCGCGCTGAGCCTGATGACCCCTGAATCACCGATTTATCTTCTCCTACCTCTATTGTTTTTAGCAGGTGTCTGCCTGGTCGGGTATCAGGGAGTTTCTTACGCGCTTATCGGTGAAATTGCCGGCAAAGCCAGAACCGGCGCGGGTTTGGGACTGATGATCACGATCAACGCGGGCTGCGCAACTCTCGGCACACCGATCTTCGGCTACATCGTCGATCGCACCGGATCGTATGCCATCGCATGGCAGGTGCTGGGGGCGTTTCTTACGGTGGGTATTATTGGATTGGTTACTTTGCTAAAGGATCCACGGGAGTGAATACGGTTGAAACGTCAGATCGTTCAGCATGGACTCAGTAGGCTTGCAGCGCCCTGGGGGCTACCAGGTCTCTAAGCCGCTCTAGGCGAGCAGGCTATGTGTGTAACGGCCCGCGATGGAAATGTTGTGTCCGGTGTCTTTGTCGAATCATCTGATAAAGAGTGCGGCTCCCGCCGCCTTGGTTGCGGTGAAAACACCCAGCTTCGTCACTGTGTAGTGGCCAGAAGCGTAAACAGGGCCTTCATTCAAGCGGTATCCGAGGCCCATCGTTAGGTGAAGCTGACTACGATATTCCATATCCATGAGGTGATCGATCTCTACGTAATAGCCCTCGAAAAGACCGGCTGGAGTGTCAAAATGAGAAAACGATGGCGGCTTTAACAGATGAGTGATACGGCCGCCACGCTTGAGTTTGCCGGTTTCAAGATTGTACATCTTGTATCCGGTCTCGCTCCTCATGACGGAGGAATTGATGTTGGCCGGCATGATTGGCAGCGCCGGTTCGTAGAGGATGTAACTGTCGTTCTTAACCAAATCGAGTCGCTCCATCATCAGCGCACCGTCTGATCCTCGCACCACGTGAATGGCCGCGTAATCTCCGAAGATAAGCTTCCATCTTTTCTCGTTTGAAAGATGGGGTTGGGATATCAGCGAGACCACTCGGCCACGGTCCTTGCCCTCGGTGATTTTGAATTGCTTCTGCCAACTAGCAAGCGGGATAAGCTCGCGGACAGTTGCCTCGTTCGGCATCGGAAACGACCATGCGACCTTGGCGCTGGCGAAGGTCACTAAGAAACAAACTACGAGATTTATAACCAAGCAGGGAAAGCGTCGCATCTTTTGTTTCCTTTATAACGATCTCTATCCACCCTTCAGGAAGCAACTTTAGAGAAATTGACTGGATTTCCAGGTTCAAGATGATGTTGGATTGAACCGCCAGAGGCTAGAAGCAGATCCTGATGCAGCGCCACCTCTTGATAACGTCTTCAAAGCGGTACAAGAAGCCGAAAGGCCGGAGTTACCCGGCCTTTCGCATCGTTCATTCGGTTTACTGGGGTTGATCTATTTTGCGCTCGATTTGCCAGTGGAACCGGTCGATTTGTCGGTAGATCCGCTTGGCATACCACTCGAGCCGGTAGGTTTATCGCCTGACTTAGTCGATGAACTCAGAGTTACGCCTAGCGCTGCGGCGGTTTTTTCATCCACGGTACCGGTCAGGGTAAGATTATTGGCCTTCTGAAAGGCTCGAATCGCATCGCGGGTTTGGTCATCCATCTTTCCGCTAGTGCCCGGATTATGTCCCTTCGCCTTCAAAGCGTCTTGTACCTTTTGAATGTCCTGAGCAGACATTGCAGCGCCTGATTTACTCTCGGACGCCCTTGGCGGTAACGCCTGCTCATCGCCCGGTTTCGTCGGGATTCGATCCTGGGCCGCGGGTACGCTCTTTTTTTCGACGGTTTGTGCCCACAGTGGATTTGCCGCCAAGCCGAGTGTTCCTCCAAGGATTACTGCGGTTAGCATTGTTCGTTTATTTTTCATCTTTATTCCTCATATGCCAGGTTGAAAACGTAGACAATCGGATAGGTGTGCGAAGTAGAAACTCCTCCACTTCGCGGGAATGAGTGAAAATGGAGAAATAACAGGAGTAGTAACGGTTGGCCTAGTCCACTTCTGTGTCCAAGCTAAGCATGAAAAGGGACTTGTCAAGCGCTCTCTCATGATGACCGACAGCTTCTTAGTATCTCGTCCGAACTGAGGTGGAGTGTCCTATGCCATCATCGGCGAGTAGCCAGCAAAACCAGAACTGGCACGCGTATGGGACTGATGATCACGATCAATGCCGGCTGTGCACTCTCGGCATACCGATTCTCGCTACATCGTCGATCGCACCGGATCGTATGCAATCGCCTGGCAGGTGATGGCAGCATTTCTAACGGTGGGTATTATTGGCTGATAACGTTGCTCAAAGATCAGGGATTGATTAGGGTCAGACGTTCAATGGCGCGAGCAGTTGAAGATTGAAAGGGGGATATGAGTCGAAGTGCACAAAAAAAGGCGCCTCTCGAAGGAGAGGCGCCTTTTCGCGCTTTTGACGCTAACGTTCAAAACTTCTTAACTGCCCGCTGTTCGCATCTTCAAGCATCCTCGGACACACACTCACTAATGAGCATTTTGCCGATGTGCGCTTATTGCAGTCGCTGGGCGACTATTTGCCTTCAGGCAATTTGTTGAAGCGATCGGACAATAGCTCTACCGCGAGAACTTCTTCTTCCGGTAGAATGCTCGGCCCGCAAGCAGCGGGCTTTGATGACCCGGTGGAGTTTCGTCTTGCATTGCAAAGACCTCCTTTTCCCGTGGGGCCCTATGATCTGCAATCCACCTGGCCCCTGCGCCCGGCGGCGCTCAATGGATCCACTTATAATCTGTTACTGGCTGGATGATTTGTCAAGCGATAATTTCGTGCGGTCAAAAATTCTTTTTTGGAATCTTGGAGCGTAAAAGAGTCGTCACTCAAATTTACTTCGTGAGCCGGGGGAGGTTTGACATCGAGCGCGTAGAAGCTCAGATTTAACTTCGTCGACTGCCCAAGGAGGGACCATGAAGATACACGCAAGCTTAGGATTGCTGCTGACGTTAATTTTGATAGCTGAGCCCAATAACCTCCCGGCGGCCAATGAGTCGAATTTTAGCTCAGAGGATCGAAGTTTAACGCCGGAGAGTATCGGCCGCAAATTGCGCGAACTGCTGGACCGGTTGAAAGAAAATTTTACCTTTGAAATTTCGGCGGAAGACCGGGCGCCTATTTCACTGATGCTGCGCAATCGCGAACGGCTGGGTTTAACCGCGGATCAGGTTAAACACTTGGAGCAGATTCGCAATGATTTTCTCAAAGAGTCGATTCGAAGCGAGGCAAATCTTCGCATCGCCGAATTGGATCTGACCAGTTTGCTCGAGGCGCAACCGGTCGACATGCCACGAGTCGAGGCCAAGATCCGCGACACCGAACGGATTCGCGCTGATTTAAGGATTGCGCGCGTGCGTTCTATCGAAAAAGGAAAAGCGCAGTTGAGCGCTGAACAGCGCCGCAAACTACAGGAGTTAGAGGCCGATCAGAATTTCGCCGGCGGTCGATTCAAGAATGAACCGTCAATATGGTTCAAGGAGTCAAGATAGCTTCGGCGATGGGTCTCGCGCGCTGCGACGGCATTCGGGCAATTGACTCACTTGACTCCCAGCTCTTTATTGATTTCTCGCTGCAAGGTGAAGTCAAAGACGCTCGCCGCCGGAACCGGTTGCGGCAGGCCGATGATTTGCGCGTCGAGCGCAAGATACTCTTTGATCTCATCATCGGTGGGAATGCCGGTGCCGGTGAACGCGGCTTTTGAGGCCCGGTAACTTTCGTTGGCGATTTTAAAGTCGGAATTCCAGATGCTGGCGAGAAGCTCGCTGGCTTCCTTTTCTCGCTCCAAAAAATACTTATTTGCCTGAGCGCGGGCGCGCAGAAAGCGCCTTAAAAAGTCCGGCCTCTCCTGGAGCATCTTCAGGTTCACGGCGGCGCCATTCTGGATGCTGGCAAATTTATCGGTGGACGTTTCGAGAATCTTCATGTTGAATTTGTCGCGGGCAATTTGCGCATAAGGCGGGCTGATGGCCGCCACCTGGATCGCATTGGTCGTCAAAGCCTGCAGCTGCATCGATTCTTCGCCAACCTGAATCGAAGTAAGCTCCTTGTCGGCATTAAGGCCGTGCAGCGCGATCAAGCGTTTGGCAGTGGTATGCTGGCTGCCGCCGAAGGTGACGATGCCCAACGTCTTACCCTTGAGATCTTTGACCGTGCTGTACTCGGGGCGGGCGACGAGAAAGAACAGCGGTCGGCGCAAGGTTACCGAAATAACCCGTAAAGGCGCGCCCCGCTGAATCGAACGGATCGCGCTGCCGATGGAACCGAGAACATCAACGTCTCCGGAAATGCCGGCGCTGATGGCGAGATTGGCCGACATTCGAATCAACTCGCCGTTCAGATTCTGCTGTTGGAAATACTTTCGATCGCGAGCGATGAAGAGATCGATGGAGGTCATCCCACCGCTGGAATAACTAATTCGAATTCGCTCAGGCGCGCCTTGTGCTAGGACGGCAGGTTGAAACGGGAAAACTGCCAACAGCAGAACTGAAATAATCATGAAAGCTCGAATCTTCATAACTGCATCCGCCCTTCCCAAAATAGACATCTCCTGAGCTGTCAAAGCACCGGCTAAAACCGTTATCATTTATGTAGGTGTATTCTTGAACCTGGTGTTTAGCCGTTATCCGCAGCTTTCTAGCTAGCGGATTTTATCATCGAGGAAGCCATTCCACTTTTTACCTATCTCGCTTTTTAACTCTCGGCTCGCGCCGCTCACCTTGGGAAATGTCTCGCGCCATTCATAGGGGCGGGTCGCATCGATGATGGCGCGCGAGCTGAAACCCTTTTCTTCGGCGGGAATTCGCGGGTCCAAAGGTCCGCTCCAGCAGCGCCGCAAAATATCGATCGACTGAGCCGGATCCGAGCGCGAGCTGATAGCCCAGATGACTTCTTCCGAATTGGTGATATCGATGTCGTCGTCAACGACAATGACGTAGCGGCCGAGATACGCGCCGGAGCGGCACTGGCTGGCGATCATCGCAGCTTGTTTCGCGTGGCCGGGATAGCGCTGGCGGATCGACAACACGGTCATGAAGCGGCCGCCCGACGGGTGCGCCCATACCGCTCGCACGTCCGGAACTCCGGCTTCGTCCAGCGCATTCCAGATGAGCGCCGAGCGCATCAGCGAAAAGTGCAGGTTGTCGCCGCTGGAGGGCTTCAACAATGGGAAGCCGCAAAGAATCGGATCATCGCGGTGGTAGACCGCTTGGACACGGATCACCGGCACCGCCGGTTGATTGCTCGCGTAGTAGCCGGTCCATTCGCCGAATGGGCCTTCCGGCATGAAATCGTTCGGCAGCACTTCGCCTTCAATGGCGATTTCGGCATCCGCCGGCAGCGGCAGTCCGGTCAAAGGTCCTTCGACGATGTCGAGCGCTTTGCCGGTAATGCCTCCTGCGTAAGCGTATTCGTTGATCCGGTTCGGCACGTCGGTTGAGGCAACCAAAAAGTTGATCGGATGATGACCGAAGGAAACCGCAATCGGCAAGGGCTTGCCCGCTTGGTGGTATTTGTCGCGATGGACGCGCCCATGTTTTCCCGGAGACATGTGCAGACCCAGATGATCGCGTCCGTGGATCATAATCCGGTAGGTGCCGACATTGACCCAGTTCTCTTCAGGATCCCGTGTAACGACAAGATCGTCCGTGCCGACGTAACGCCCGCCGTCAAGCTCATGCCAGCGCGGCACCGGAAACTTGAGAAGATCGATGTCGCCGGCTTTTTGAACGTTTTCAAACAGCGGCGCATGCTTAAGTTTGCGCGGCTCAATCGGTTCGATCGATTTGACCTGGCGGCGCCATTGCTGAACAAAATCGAACTCGCTGATGCCCGGATCCATGCCCATGGTAAGAGCGAGCCGTTGAAGCGACGAGAGCAGGTTGACGGCGACGCGGTAGCCGTCGGGATATCCTTCGATCCTATTAAATACGATGGCCGGACGAATCTTGGATCGCTCGTTGATTATTTCCGTCAATGTCGAGAGCTCAAGATCCCAGTGAGCATCGTTCACGGTCATCAGTTGGTCCAGCTTGTCGACTTCGTCAAGCCATGTTCTTAAATCGGCCATGGGGTATTCTTCTTCCACTTTAAAAGTTCAAATAGTTTCAAACCGCTCAATGGCTTCGCTCCGTTTCGAGATTTTTGGAACATGTAGAGCAATGTGAACGGCTGTCATCTTTCTGTCGCCGGAACCTGTGGCGGCGCCAATGTGTGCAAGGAGTCTTCCGGTTCTTCACGGTACAGATGAAAGGCGCGGACAATCGGCGTGTCGTTAACTGAGAACAGAATCGCCTCTTCCGACTTCGAACGGTTCGCATGCTCATGCCATGCCCAGTTGGGCACCGCAAAGGAATCGTGCTTCGTCCAGTCCATCGCCTTTTCATTGACAATCGTCGTGCCATTGCCGCCGACTACGAAATAAACCGCGCTCGAAGTATGACGGTGTTTTTTTGTGCGCTCGCCAGGCCGCAGTAATTGGATCCAGCAACTGAGCGTCGCCAGGGTCGGACCGCCGGTCATCGGATTGACATATTCCAAAGCCACGCCATCGTAGAGACTTCCGGGGCTATCCGCCAATACGCGCAGCTGCGGCTCAATGTCTTTCCAACGGTAGCGCAACGGGATGTTTCGTTCCTTGGTATCTTCCCAGGACGGCCGCACCCACCCCGTGCGATGCTGCATATGATCGCTCGATTTCTCGCGAACGGCTTGTACTTTGTTGCCCGGATAGGGTTCGTAAAAGGGTTGATTGAGGCCAAGCAGAAAGGGCACGTCGAGCACGTCGACCCATACGGCGCTTTCCCCCGTGGGATTCTGGTGATCATGCCACGTCCACTGCGGCGTGAGAATTAAATCATTTGGCTCCATGGGACACTTCTCGCCATCGACGACAGTAAAGACCTTGCCATCGCCTTTTACGACGAAGCGAATCGCCGCCAACGTATGGCGGTGTGCCCAGGCGATCTCGCCGGGCTTAATCATCTGAATACCCATGAGCAAGGTATGCGTCGTGCCGCCTGTTGGTAGACCGGGATTGTTGAATAACAGACTGCGCCGCGCCGTGAAGCTCTCCTCCAGGACGCCGCAGGCCTCGAGTAATTTCTCATGCACCGTTTTCCACGGCCAGATGAAGGCCTCGCCGCGCGGCTTGGGCCCGCCGATGCACGCGGTCAAAAGCCCTTCGTAAAGCCACTGACCGCTAATGTGCTGGCGCTTGAGTTCCTCGTCGAATTGCTGAAGGGTTTTCTTGGTTTCGGCTTTTGCCATAGCTTACTCCTAAATCGTCGCTTCGCTGCCGTTCCAACAGTTCCAGTCTTTTAAAAAGTTCAAGGCATTGCTTGGATTAGACTTCGTCGCGCTTAAACGTCTGAGACACATTGAACGGCTTGAACGATTTAAACTCTTTGAACACCCAGGACTTTAACTCTTCGCGGCGCTTCTTCGGAGCCCTTCATAGTAAAAACCGTCGAAGTAGACCGTCCAGGCCATCATCGATTCTTCAGCCGCGCGCAGCGCCGCCTGCTTCTGGTCATCCCGTGTCAGGTATTTTTCCAAAAGTTTCAACGAGCCGTCACCGTGAATCTGATCCACCGAATCGTGCATCCACCAAAACTCCGTGTCCGCTTTGGACAGGTTTAACTGGCGGGTCCAGTAATCGGCCTGATGATGGGAAAAGTTGCCGCAGTTCGGATTGTTGGTTCGCTCGAGCACTGACTTGGCCGCAAGGCCCTCATACCAGGAGCGATTTTTAGTCATCGCTTCCCACGCATTCATCGCCACTACCGTGGTCGGCAAGGGGTTGGCGAATTCAATATCGTGCCGCGTCAGCCCCACGGCCATTCCCATGCGCACGAGAATTTCAAAATGCGAGTGGCCCTCCTGCGCTTCCTCCTCATAAAGGTTTTCTGTGACGATAAATTTACGGACCTCGATAATCGGACAGTTACCAACGACATGCGCCCAGCACTGCCGGCTATGCCGCGTGAAATTTGACCATTGCTCGATCAATACTTGAGCCGCCTCACGGGTTAGATGATCTTTGGAAAATAACACCCACTTCAGGCGATCATTATAGTCGCCGACGATCTTATCGACGGCCGCGGCAAATTCAGATTGGCTCATTAACATCCTCCGTAACAAAAAGCTGGAGTCGGAGAATTGGAGTATCGCGACTCCCAAACCCTTTACTCCACCACTCCATTACTCCCTCACCGCAGTTAGAATCCTCTGAGACTCACACCCAAGCCCTCGCCTTTGGGCACCTCTATGGCGCCTTTTTCGACCGCGAGGCCAAAGAATGGGTCTCCGGAAACAACCGCAAATTCTCCGAGCTCACACAGAGGCGAGATCCCCGGCGTGCTCGCGGCAAGATGCACCGCGGCAGCATCTCCCACCATGCTACCGGCGGTATTGGAGAGCGCGCAGCTTATGCCGGCCTGTTCGCATAACTCGGCAATTTTCCTTACTTCCTGGATGCCGCCGATCTTTTGAATACCGGTGTTGATCGAATCCACCATGCGCTCTTTGATCAAGTAGGCGGCATCGGCTATAGTGCGCACCGACTGATCCGCTTCGATTTTTACCGGCGCATGTTTTTTAACTTCCCACAGCGCGCCAAATTGATCGCGCGGCACGGGTTGCTCAAAGATTTCCACGCCATGATCGGCCAAGCCCTTGGCAAGACGGATCGCAGTCTTGGCATCGTAGGCTTCGTTGGCATCGACCTTGATGAATACATCATCGCCGACGGCCTGGCGCACTTTGGCAACCCGGGACAGGTCCAGGCTTATCTTGCCGCTCATCTTGAGCTTTAGCGCGAGTCCTTCATCGGCCACCTGTTTGGCTTCACTGGCCATCATCTCGGGCTGGCCGACGCTGATCATTTTGATCACTCTTATTTCATCTCGATAACGCCCGCCCAACAGCAGATTCAACGGAATATGAACGCTGCGCGCCAGCGCATCGTACAAAGCGCATTCTAATGCGGCTTTGGCTCTTGGGTTGCCGGTCAGCGTGTGATCCACGTCCGCCCGTATGCGGGCCAAATCTTCTAATTCACGCCCATTGATTTTCGGCTTGAGGACCGCGTCGATGACGTGGCGCGCGGTCTCCGGTGTCTCACCGGTGCGCGGGAAAAGATCCGAATAGCCATAGCCCTGGGCGCCTCCATCGGTAACGACTTTGACGAGCAGCCCGCGAGCGACGGTGAAATGATTGGTCGCCGTAATCAAAGGCTTGGTGTACGGCATCTCGAGCACGGTGGTTTCAACGGTCTCTATCTTCATCGACTACTTGCCCCCGATTTCGCGCAGCTTAGAACAAAAGTCTCGCCTGACCGATATCACAACGGCGTCAAGATCCGCCACCGCGGGAAAGGGAGATATCGGCCGCTTTAAAGTTCATTTTGCGCCCAGGAAATCGCATGATCACTGGTGCTGATCGCCGCTGGTATGCGTTGGCATGCAGGTGGTCGTTCAGATCATCTAATGAGAGAAGGTAAATCGGTCGCGGCAGTCAAGCTTTACCAGCCCGCAGAAGAAATCTCGCACCTCGGGAATGTTCATGAAGTGGTTGTATTCATAATCCGGGCCGTAACTCGACCAGATTTCCTCTCCGGGTTCGATATCTCTCACGGCAATATAGATAAAATATGGATATTCGCAGATTTGTTTGATCGTAGCGTTTTGCAGATGCGTTGCTATTCCGTTGATCTCGCTTGGGGCGAAATTGATGCGGCTGACATGCCCGCCATGCTCTTTAGCGTCGATATACTTGTAGGGGTGGGTTTTTTCCCAGGCGCATTCAGGAATCGATGCGATATAGTGATTGCCATGGGACTCATCGTCATCAGAAACCAGGCGGCCACCCAATTCACCGATGATTTCGTCCTTGTTGATTTTCACCGCCGCATATAACCCATTGCCGGCACCCGGAATAGTCGATTGTTTTATTACCGTCTTTTTTTCGTACTGTTGATTTATCTTTAGAATTGCCGCCTCTTGGGCGAATCTTTGGGTGTAAATCAACGCCGATATGGCTGAGATGAACACCACAGTGAGTGGCACTATCAAGAGGTATTTTCGTTTTTTCATACGCTCCCAGCCTAAACTTTGGAAATACGTCCCTGGCGCTGGGCGACATCAGCCAGCCGCATCAGGAATACATAACCTCTTTTCTCCGCCTTTCCCACTCGACCGCGACATTCAGGCAGACGTGCAATGATCATTGATGCTGTCAATCACCACTGACTAAGGTTACATCCTCGGGAGCGAAGCGGAGGCACACTGGCTGGTTTCGTTCAAACAAGGGTTTTCCCTTGGGATTGACGACGTGGGCTTTGATGACGTGGTCACCGGCAGCAATCTCATATTCGATAAGCGATCCTCGGTACGCAGCCGCGATCACATGTCCTTTGATGTGATTGATGCCCTTGCAAACCGTGCCGATCTCCTGGAGATCGACGGCCTCGGGACGAACGCTGAGAAAAAGCATTTCTCCACCTCGAGGATGACTCGACGCCGTCACGCAGCGGGCACGTATGGCGAGCCCACCACCGACATCGACATCGATCGATCCCTCGTGGAAGGAAATGACTTGACCTGAAAATAAATTGGCGTGCCCCAAAAAAGCCGCAACGAACTTGTCGGCGGGCTGTTCGTAGATCTCGCGCGGCTTGCCTTCCTGTATGACCTTGCCGTCCCTCATCACGGCGATTCGGGTTGACATGGCTAAGGCTTCTTCCTGATCATGGGTCACATAAATCGTCGTCAGGCCGAGGTCCCGTTGCAGCTTGAGCAGCTCCAGGCGCATTTCTATGCGAAGTTTGGCGTCAAGATTGCTGAGAGGCTCGTCAAGAAGCAGCACTCGCGGCTGGATTACCAGTGTGCGCGCCAGCGCGACTCTTTGCTGTTGGCCGCCAGAAAGCTGTGATGGACGTCGTTTCTCAGCTCCCGCAAGATCAACTTGCTTGAGAGCCGCAGCGACGCGGCGCTCGATCTCGGCGCGCGCAACTTTTCGTTCTCTCAATCCGAAGGCGACGTTCTCGAAGACGCTCAGGTGCGGCCACAAGGCATAGTTTTGAAAAACCAGGCCGATGTCCCGGCGCCAGGGCGGCACGTGGTTCATCGATTGTTCGTCCAAATAAACCACCCCCTCGTCCGGTGCGACAAATCCCGCAACGATCCGCAACAAGGTGGTTTTGCCGCAGCCGCTGGGTCCGAGAAAGGTGAAGAATTCTCCCTGCCTGATATCCAGGGTGACACTGCAAACTACCCAGTGGTCGCCGTAACGTTTTCCGACATTTTCCAGTCTGACACTAGCCGCTTGCATGTCAGATACGAAAAGCGTTACCGGCGCGGCCGCCGAAGATTCGCTGCGTCAGATAAGTTCCAATAGCGACTAACAGAATCGCTATCACTCCGAGCGCTGCGCCCGCGCCCCGGCCGAGCGGGCTCTGCATGTACAGGTAAATCCCATAGGAAATCGGTCCCAATTCAATCCGCGGCACGAGCATGATAGTGGATGCGAGCTCCACGGACGAAGTGACGAAAGCGATCAATCCGCCCGCCAGCAATCCGCCGGTGATCATCGGCAGGGTGATTTTCTTAAAGGTCCGGAAGCGATTCGCACCGAGGCTTTGCGCCGATTCTTCGAGAGTGACATGAACTTGTTGGAGAGCGGCGTAGCTGGCGCGCACGGTGTAGGGCAGTCGCCGCATCGTGTAAGCGATCACCAGAATCAGCCAGGATGAGGTCAACGGCGCGCCGATTCCGGGAAAATCCCAACCATGAAAGACACGCAGATAGCCGACAGCGAGAACCACGCCTGGAATCGCCAGCGGCATCGTCGCGATGGCGTCAAGAACATTCCTTCCCCGCACCCGACTGCGCAACAGCAGGAACGCAATCACGGCACCAAGAATGACATCGAGCGTTGCCGCGAGGATAGTATAGATCAACGTGTTGACCACGAAGTGAGGCACTCGAAAAAAAATATCCGCATAGTTGTCCAACGTATACGTAGACGGCAGCAGCGTAAAGCTCCAGATTTTGGAGAACGACAGCAAAACGATGCCGATGTGAGGCAACAGGCTCACGGCCAAAATAAGCGCGCTGACCAGCCAGACGAGCGCCAGCGTTTTGCCGTAGAGCGGCTTGGCGCTGGAAGCGGAGCGCTGCACGGTGGCGTATTCGGCGAGGCTTAGATACTTCCGCGCCGCCAGCAGCGAAGCGAGAGAAATCACCACCAGCACGACGCACACGACATAGCCGTCGACGTCGTCCATGCCGATGGTCGTGATTCTTAAGTAGGCCTGGGGCGCGAGCAGATTCTTGTAGTTCAGCATCAACGGCGTGCCCAAATCGTCGATCGCTCGAATAAACGTCAGGAGAGCGCCGGCGGTAAAACCGGGAAGCATCAACGGCAGAGTTACGCGCCGAAAAAGACGAAAACCCTTACAGCCGAGGTTTTGCGCCGCCTCTTCGAGGGAGGAGTCGATGTTCGACAGCGACACAACGGTGTTGAGTAATATGAACGGGAAGAAATGCAAAGTTTGGACGAGAATGACGCCGGTCAACCCTTCCATGAACGGAATCGTGGTATCGAACCAGCTCATCAGGAGCAGGTTGACCATACCGCTGCGACCTAGGATCAGCTGCAGCGCCACCGCGCCAACAAACGGTGGCACCACCAAAGGGAGAGTCGCCGCGGTTTGCAGTAACAGTTTCCCCCTAAAATCATAACGCGCAATGATGTAAGCCAGCGGAACTCCCAAAAGCGCGCCAAACAGAACCACCAGAGCGCCGCTGAGCAAGGTGTTCCACAAGGCCTCGCGAAAAAGCGGGCGATGAAAGAAATTACCGAAGTGAATCAAGGTCAGGCTGCCTTGATCATCGGAAAGCGAAATCCACAGGACACTCAGGACCGGATAAAGAATAAAGGCCGTGAGAATGACCAGCAGCACTAGAAGAATGCCGTTTTGCCACCAGTCTATGCCGGCGCGCCAGCGCGCAGCAACGCCGACTTGAGTCAGCTCCATAGGACTCTCCTGGCCAGCTCAGCTGCCGAACATCCGCGCGCGAATTCCAAATTGGTTTACTTGGCTGAAGCGAGCGCTTTAGCTGCCAGCTCCCTTGCCTTGGCGTAGTTCGCCTTGGCGAGGTTTTCCCATTCCGTTTCAAGTTGGGCCTTGAGACCTGACTTCGATCTAAAAGCACCCGTGACTTCCTTGTCACTAGCTCGCTGATCATTAATCGGCACCTGGCTCGCGACTCTCCTAGCTTCGACAACGAGGGTTTTCCCTTGAGCGGCATTGGCGCTTTTGCTCTTGGCGAGCGCCGCTTCGGCCCGGTAGATAGCGGCCCACGCGTCTTTCAACTCGTTATGCCGGAAGGTAATGATATGATCGTACAAAGAATTCACCACGTCGCGCCGTCCAGATGATAGTTTGTCGTCGAAACTGACTCCGCCCATCTTTGTCTTGAATGGATTCGGGTAATCTTTCGGCGCCTTCGAATACAGTTCCGGGATCACCGGCAACCGGGCAATCTCCGGTGTAAAAAGCACCGTCTGACCCGCTTCACTAAGGAGGTAATCAACAAATGCCCGCGCATTTTCCGGATTGGGCCCGCCCTTGACGATAGCAACGCTGGCCGGAACCACCGAGGTCAAAGACGGATAAGCAAATTCCACCGGCTGGCCGCTCGCGATCGCCGATAACCCGAAGAAGTCGATCACCACACCGATGCCGTATTGGCCGCTGATGACCGCTTCAGGCACGCCGAAACTCCGTTCGGTGATACTGCCCATGTTGCCGCCGGAATTGATTAACAAAGCCCAACCTTTGTCCCAGCCGTAGGCCTGTAGAATAGTTTCCACCGTCAAATGAGTCGTGCCACTGCGCGAGGGCGCGCTGATCACCAGATGTCCGTAAAATCTTCCATCGGTGAGGTCCGTCCATTCCTTGGGAGCCGTGAGCTTATGCGCCTTGAGATAATTTTTATTCCACATCAAACCGTAGCCGCTGATGGCAAAACCGAAGTAGTTGCCATCCGGATCGTGAATCGGATAGTCGCCGATCTTTGCCGGGATTCGGCCCATGATTTCCTTGGGTGGCGCATACTTTTCTAATAAACCGTCGGACTCCAAGGTCTGGAAAGCATCGGGAGCGCTGACCCAAAAAATATCCGCTTCAGGTCTCGCCTTGGTTTCGCGCAGATAAGTAACCCCGGCGTTGGTTTGTTTGCTGTTAATGATGACTTTGATGCCCGGATGCTTGGCCTCAAAAGTTTTCTTGTAGGTTTCGAAGAGTTCCTTGGGAAAAGATGTGACGATGACAACTTCTTTTGCCGATGCAAAATCACCAAAAACAAACATCCATACGCAAAAAAACCATACGCTAAAGTGCCTCATAGCTCCTCCTGAATGGCTCGATCACTAAAGGGTTTCCCGCCGCGGTAAATCATCACGAACCGCAAGTTACGTCAAGGGAAAAGGGTTAAGACTCAGTGAACAGCAGATTGCACTTGGAAGAACAGCGATTGGGATAGTGAGAAGCCCCGTCTTACAGATCAGGTCAGCGCTCGAAGTGGATTTGTTGGGCGCCATCATGCAGGGATTTTAATAGGAACTTTTCCCTGGCGAAGGCAAAAAAGAAGCTCAAACACCCTGTCCTCAATAATCAGTGCGGTCTTTGCGGGAAAGACCCGGAATTGGATCTGCGACGACGAGCACAAGTACGTAATGTTCTCTTACGCACAACAGCTGTTATCGAAACCATAATCACTACACCCTGTGCGCTCATCGTCGCACCGAAGAAGACGCTGACGATTGGAAAACATACGCTAAATGCAAGGGCAGTTTTTGCCGCGGAAGATGATGTCTGGTATGGAACCAACGAGTACAACTTCGAAAAATTACCCGATCCACCTTCGTATGAGCCGACAAAAATGCTCCCAATGCGCGACTGTCGTAATCTCTTTCCGATAGACGCGGCTCGTAATACTGAGGTCGTTCATAGATGAATGGCAAGGGAGCCGCGATCCCTACGCCGGATTGTAGCCAGTTTAGTATCAACGACCGTTTTTTCGCTGTGAGGAGAGTGGTCTAGAAGTGAAAGCCTCACCGTCTCGATTCCTCATTTTTCCACGGCGGCTATGCTAGCCCGGTTGACCGGGCTGAACCGGACCGATGCGGTATGGACGCATCATCTCGTTGTCCTCGTGCTCTACAATGTGGCAGTGCCAGACGAATTGGCCAGGTGTGTTGAACTGCAGCCGCACGCGTGTGACCTGGCCCGGGTAGGCGATGACGGTGTCCTTGAAACCGCTCTCCCAAGGCTCGGCCGAAGTTATATTGCCGTCAAGTTGAATCGGCTGCAAAACCTCACCGTCAGTATTTAGGACCAAACCCTCGCGGTTCACTACTTCAAATACGGTTTCGTGAATGTGCATCGGGTGCGCATCACCTGTGGTGTTGTAGAACTCCCATACTTCTGTGCCCCCCAAGGCCGGGTTCTCGGTGACCGGATCCATCCATAATCGTTCCGTCCAGACACCCGCGGTTACAGTGCCAAGAAGAGCCTCGACAGGACCCTCCACCTCCTCACCGTCAGCCTCAAAGCCTTCCCCCATCTTCTCGATCAGCGCCAGCGGCCGGGTCACCGTCGCGGCCGGCAGTGGAGTAATGGCTGGCAGGATTAAAAACCGCGGTGGGGTGGTCGGATCAGGTGCCACGGCTGGTACCACGCGGAATTGCATCACCTGGCCGGTCGACCCTGGATCGGATGGATCAAAATCAACTCCGGGCACCCCCCCTCCGAAGGGCTCGTCTGGGCCCACGTTGCCGAGGACGTAGTTGCCGACCGGCACGTTCGTGAAGTCGACGATCACGTCGGCGCGCTCTGCCAGGCCCATCAGCAGCTGGTTGCCAAGCGGGGTAAAGTTTACCGGCGCGGCCAGGAATCCACCCTCATTGCCGATCTGCCACACTTCCACCCCAGGAATATTGTTGAAGTCGAGGACTAGAAAACGCGACTGGCAGCCGTTCAGAAAGCGGAAGCGGTAGCGCACTTGCTCAACCGTCTGGAAGGGCCACGTGTTGCCGTTGACCATCATCGTGTTGCCGAAGAACTCGGGATTCCAGATCGGCGAAAAGTCGCCAACAGGAATGTAGTCGCCAACGATCTCGTCGAAGAATTCCCGCGTGTTGGGGTAGAAGAGAGACCCGTCGGCGTTGAAGGAGCGATCCTGGATCGCCATCGGGATCTCGTAATAGGTCTTATTGGGTGGGAATTTGTCGTTCTCCTTGGGGGCGGGTCCCGGCAGCACGGCTGGCGTGCCGAATCGGCTGTCGCGCACGGCGTCGTCGCTATCCGGACCGCCGCGGATGAGGTAGAAGCCAG